>CAZAAM010000190.1:0-3296 GCA_964483055.1 uncultured Victivallales bacterium | reverse complement strand
GTCTGGCTTGGAATAGTGGCGGAGTTCATCCACGAAATCGCAAAGAGGTCTCCAAAACGAAACGTGTTCGGCGTTCATTGTCATGACGCATTCTCCGAATTGCATGAATTTTCCATTGCTCGCATTAATATATCTCTGTTTAAAATATTTTACAATCTTGAATAAATAAAAAAATTAAATTTTTTCCATTCCCGGCATGCGAATATCGAGAGCAAGGGCTTCCTGCGCCGCTTTTTTTACAAAAACGCCGCTTCTTTTTGAAACGGGGAATGACGATTCGCCGCCCCGATCTCCGGCTTTTATTCCTTAGCGTGTCGGGACATTCGAAAACCGCCTTTCAAATCAATGGAAAATGCTGCAAGAATTTTGGAAGAAAATAAAAGACGGCATGAATTTCCGCTCCGCCTGAATAAAAACAGGGGAATCATGCGATTTTATGCATTCGCCGCGCGCGTCTCTGAAAACATTGCGCCGCAGTCGCGATGGATCAAAGGCGCATTGCGTCAGTTGAACGATTTTCGATGTTCGGCGTCCTTCGTTGGCGACTGCAAAAGCGGCATTCATCAAACTGCAAGATTTTCTTGCCGCAAGTCGCGCCGGGCATCGTCGAACAGATGCAGAAATATTCAATATTTCTTAAAAAAACGGATGTTTTATCTTGCAAACATCAAAATCGGGCGCTACATTGCCTTCCCAACGGAAGCAGGCGATTCAACCCTCGGACGCCGCACGATCATGGAGATGCGCAAATGGTTCTGGATGATTCAATCCGACGCGCCCTGCAAAAGGCGGTCGAAAAGCATGGCAACGTCCTGCGATTTTCGCGGGCGATCGGCGTTTCCCATACGACGGTGCTTTTCTGGCTGAAGGGCAAGACTTCGAAAATCAATATGACGCTTTGGCAGTCAGTGGTGCGTCCTGTGATCGCGGAATTTCTCGATGAAGACTCGGCGAACGGAGCGGAGCGTTCCTCCGCGCCCGTGCAGATGCATGAAGCCTTGTCGGGCTATGACGCGTCTTCTTCGCATCGTCCCACGGCGGCTTGCGGAGAAGTCCCTCTTTTGACATTCGCCGATTTGATGAATCTTGAGCCGCATATGGAGCCGGTGGAGGAGTATCTCGCTTCGCATGCCGCTCGCACGGCGTCCTTTCCGGTTCCGATTGCGTCGGGAAACTTTGCCGTGGAGGTCGATGCGGCGCATGCGGAGTACTTCATGGAAGGCGCTCGTCTTTTGGTCGCGTGGCCGGACTATCCGGAGGAAGACGATCTCGTGCTGGCCCGCCTGCGGGAAACGGACGAAATCTTGATCCGGAAGTATCGCCGCGACCCTAAGAAAATCACGCTGAAGTCCCTGCTTCGAGACGGAAAGGATTTGGTCGTTCCTCGTGAAAACCGCGGATTTTTTCTATGGATCATGCCGCTGAAGGAAGCGATCATGCCTCTGCGCGCCCATAAGAAAGAATAAGGCCGGATCGTCCCCTTCCACGAAGCTCGGCGGATCATTCCCCCCTTGCGCACGCATGATTTGCAGGAGGAATGCGCTTGAATTCATGTTATGCGCAGGCGCGCGAATAAGCCAAGGCTGGAAACAGGAGGCAGGAGATGCGGGGCGGATTCGCCCTTCCTCATCATGCTTGCGCGCGTTATCGCACGCAAGTCGCCTTGAATGTCGTTGGCTTGGCTCCCCTTCTCGATTCGCTGCGTTTTGCGTGCGCCGAGATGCGACGATTCGAGAACAAATGTCCGGCGAGTCCGCGCTCGT
The DNA here is from genome assembly GCA_964483055.1 of uncultured Victivallales bacterium. Classification (GTDB taxonomy): domain Bacteria; phylum Verrucomicrobiota; class Lentisphaeria; order Victivallales; family UBA1829; genus UBA1732. Next base: position 1,533 of record CAZAAM010000190.1, on the reverse strand, counting down.
CCAAAGCAATCGATTCAATCGCAGTCGGATTCAAGCTATTCGCTTTGAAGCGCGAGCCAATAGAGACGGAACATGTTATTCGTTTTGCGCGGAAGACTGCGGCGAAGCTGCGCGCCTTCCAGAACGCTGTCAGGAATGAGGAAGGCTGCGGAATCTCGCAGGTTCGCGGGCAGCGCGTCCAAGGCCGGACCGTTTGGCTCCAAGCGCAGGCTCGATGCCATTTCAGCTGCGGCGATATCCGGCCGGTAAAGATGATTGACGAACGCCAGAGCAAGCTCCTTCTGCAAGGCGTTCGCCGGAATGATCAGACTGTCGATGCGCAAGAGAGAGCCTTCCTCCGGATGGCAGAAGACGATTTTCGGATTCCGTTGCGCCGCGCGGAGCGCGTCCGCATTGGAAAGCATGGCGGCCGCGATTCGACCTTCTGCAAGAGCGTCGACCGCTTCATCCGGCGAAAGGAATCGAGCCTTGTTGTCGCGCCAGACTCGAGCGACGCCTGCCGCGCGCGCGATTTCCTTTTCCGTTTTCGTATTGGGATCATAGCGGAGAATGAAAAGAGCCGCGCCGAGCGTGTCGCGCATGTCATTGGAGACCGCCGTCATGCCAGCCAGATCCGGACGGCTGAACGTGGTCCAGCTGAACTGAAACTTTGGCACGCGTTCCGGCGAATATGCGATTCCAAGGAAATCCGTGCGCCAAGGAACGGAAGAGTTCATGCCGGGGTCGGGCGAGGCGTCGAGAAAGCGCGTGTCGATGTTTCTCGTGACGACGGGCAGATCGGCGAGATTCAGCGCCAGCAGCTTGCCATGTTTGGCGAACTCTTCCGCCAGATCCGCAGGAGCGATCGCCAGATCGCAGTCGTTTCCGTCCATGATGCGATGGAATACGTCCATATCGTCTGTGCGGGGCACGATTTCGACGATGCAGTTCTTTTCCTGTTCGAAACGTGCGACGGTTTCCGAATCGAAGGCGTCGGGAGCGCAGAGAATGCGGAGACGCGGCTTGACCGGTTCCTTCGAGCAGGCGCAGAGAAGGAGGGCGCAAATGGACAGAAGCGCGGCGCCGACGAGAACGGGCGCGGAGCGGAGAAGAGCGCGAACAAGGTTCATGGCGAAGACATCCCGGATTCCAGTTGACGTTCCGGCGCGCGAAGAGAAATGGCGCGCCGTATCGTTAATGTATCATGATTTGCGTCGGATGCAACGATGTCAGGAAAAAATTTCATTTTTTGCTCTTCTCCGCATTGAAAACGGGGGTTGTCCAGCTATATTTCATCAGCAAGCGCGCCACGTTTTCAGCAAGCGCGCGCGAAATGCTTCATTTTACAGAAGGATCTTACGCCATGTCCGAATCCGAAACGCCAAAGGTCGCGCTGGAAACCAGTCTCGGAACCATCGTTGTCGAACTCTTTGAAAAGGAGGCGCCGATCACCGTCGAGAACTTTTTGCGGTACGTCGATGACAAGCACTACAACGGAACCATCTTTCATCGGGTCATCAAGGGCTTCATGATTCAGGGCGGCGGCATGGACTG
>CAZAAM010000189.1:0-3305 GCA_964483055.1 uncultured Victivallales bacterium | reverse complement strand
TGCGGGATTGCCATTTTCATCCTTGGAGGATATATTACGCAGACATTGATTTTCATGAACAATAATTTTTCATCCTTGGAGCCTTTCGCCATGATCCAGTTTTCCAAAGACGATCTTTATCCTCTGCTGTTCGAGCCAATGTATCGGGAAGTCGTGTGGGGCGGCACGAAACTGGCCTCTGTTCTGGGACGCCCGATTCCCTCGGATCACGAGCCTATCGGCGAAGCATGGGAGATCTGCGACCGCGAAGGCGCGGAAAGCGAAGTCGTCAACGGCAAGCTTGCCGGCGTTACCATACGCGAACTGGTGTCTCGGCTCGGCGCGGAGTTCGTCGGCTCTTCCTTCCGCGGCGGACGCTTCCCGCTTCTTGTGAAGATTATCGATGCCGGACAACGCCTTTCTCTTCAGGTGCATCCGGACGAAATCACTTCGAAGGTTCTCGGTCACGGCGCGGAGCCGAAAACGGAAATGTGGTACGTGATCGCCTCCGATCCCGGCGCGAAGATCATGGTCGGGCTCAAGCCATCCACCACTCGCGCCCAGTTTTTGGAGTCCGTGCAGACTCCGGACGTAGAGAATCTCGTGCAGACCTTTGATTCCGTGCCGGGCGACGCATTCTTCATCAAGGCCGGACGCCTCCACGCCATTGGAGCGGGAAATCTGCTCCTTGAAATTCAGCAGAACAGCAACACTACGTATCGCGTCAACGACTGGGGGCGCGTCGGCCTGGACGGCAAGCCTCGCGAATTGCATCTTCAGCAGGCCGCGGCATGCATCGACTTCCTTGATCGAACCGTAGCCCGCATTTCCGGGCCCGCAAACACGCTTCCGCGCAACTTGAAGTATCCGGTCGTCAATCGTTGCCCGTACTTCCGCGTAGACGACCTGCGTCTTTCCGAAGACTGGCTCGATTCCACCGACAATCCCCGCAGCTTCCACATGCTCACGGCGATCAACGACTCGATCGACGTGGAATATCGCGGCGAGCTCACCCGCGTCGAGAAGGGCGCCACCGTTCTTCTTCCCGCCTGTCTGGGCAATTACGCGATTCGCGTCAAGCCGGGATCCAGCACGACCGTCGTCCGCACGACCCTCTGATTCGGAGTTCCTTGTCCGCCCTTTCTCAAAAAAACAATCTTACGGTCATTCTTCCGCAATATGAACATTCAGTGCCTTTCCCGTCTCGCATCCGCGCTCTCCGGACAACCCGCCGTTTCCGCCCTGCCCTCTCTTCCATGGGAGCCCTGCCCTCCCGGAATGAACGGCGAAATCACGGTGAACTGCTTCCGCATCGCCCGCGACTTCAAGGAGAAGCCCGACGCCCTCGCGCAAAAGGCGGAGACGATCCTCTCCGCCGACCCCGACGTGCTTTCCGTCGAACGCGTCAAGGCGTTCGTCAACATCCGTCTTCGTCCGGACGCCCTTTTTCGCGATTCCATCGCCGACATTCCGAATCTCCTCGCCGACGTCGCGCTTCCTGCGCCCGAACGCAGACGAATTCTGATCGAATATTCCGCGCCGAACACGAACAAGCCACAGCATCTCGGTCATGTCCGCAACAACGTCATCGGCATGTCGACTTCGTCCATTCTTGCGCGCGTCGGGCACGACGTGATTCCGGTCAATCTCATCAACGACCGCGGCATCCATATCTGCAAATCCATGTTGGCCTACAAGCTGACGGGGAACGGCGAAACTCCGGAACAGGCCGGAATCAAAGGCGACCATTATGTCGGCGACTTCTACGTCAAGTTCAATGAAATGCTCCGCAAGGAAGTTCTTGAACTCAAGGCGAAGCAGCCGGAACTTGCAGACAAGTCCGACGACGATCTCTTTCTCGAGACCGAACTCGGACGCGAAGCTCAGGAAATGCTCCGCAAATGGGAGGCCGGCGATCCCGATACCGTCGCTCTTTGGAAGACCATGAACAAATGGGTGATCGACGGCTTCAATCAAACCTACGAGCGCATGGGCGTGCGCTTCTCCAAGACCTATCTTGAAAGTCAGACCTATCTTCTCGGCAAGGATGTCATTGCCGATGCGCTCGCAAAAGGGATCTTTTCCAAGCGCGAGGACGGCGCGACCGTCGTCGACCTCGGCAAGCTTGGCACGAAAGTTCTTCTGCGCAAGGACGGCACCAGCGTCTACATCACGCAGGACATTGGCACGACCATTTTGAAATATGAGGAGAGCCGTCCCGATTCCATGATCTGGGTCGTCGGAGACGAACAGAATCTGCACTTCAAGATGCTGTTCGCGATTCTCGCGCGTCTTGGCTTCCAGTGGGCGGACAAGCTGTTTCACCTTTCTTATGGAATGGTCAATCTCCCCTCCGGCCGCATGAAGAGCCGCGAAGGGACCGTCGTCGATGCGGACGACCTCTTCGATGAAATGCACCGACTCGCGAAGACTGCGACGCTGGAACGCCTTAAGGAGGGCGAACGGCCTCCGGAGGACCTGGAGGAGCGGGCGGAAATCGTCGGAATGGGCGCGCTCAAGTTTATGCTTCTCAAATTCAATGCCAAGACGACCATAATGTTCGATCCGAACGCATCGCTCAAGTTCGAGGGCGACACGGGGCCTTACGTTCAATATGCGTGCGCGCGAATCAACTCCATCGATCGCAAACGAAAGTCGGCGGGGATTGAACTCGATTGGAACGGACTCGACTGGAGTCTGGCGGATTCCCCCGAGGAAAAGGCTCTTGCCGTCGTCGCGCTGCGCTATGGAACTGCAATTCGGCAGGCGGCGGAACGCATGGACGCCTCCATTCTCGTCGCCTATTTGCTCGACCTTGCGAAGGCCTTCAATCGCTTCTACCGCGACAAGCAAGTGCTTTCCGCCGAAAATCCGAATGTCCGCGACGTCCGCCTCGCACTCTGCTTCGCCGTGCGCGATATTCTTGCGGACGGGCTGGCCGCCCTGACCATCGGCGTTCCGGACGCCATGTGATTTCGGAATCCCGAGCATGGCGCATAAGCTCTCCATCGTCGTTCCGGTTTACAACGAGGAGCGCACCATCGTTTCCCTGCTCGACTGCGTCGGAGACTTCCGATCCGACGACTTCAATACGGAAATCATCGTCGTGGACGACGGATCGACCGATGCGTCGCGAGGTTTGATTCAGGCGTGGATCGCGCGAAGAAACGACTGCGATGCGCGCCTTGTCGTTCTTCCGAAAAACAGCGGCAAAGGCGCAGCCGTGCGTGCAGGGATTTCCGCGACGACCGGGGATGCGGTCATTATTCAGGATGCTGATCTTGAATACGATCCGAACGACTATCCCGCCTGCGCGACGCCGATCT
>CAZAAM010000188.1:0-3325 GCA_964483055.1 uncultured Victivallales bacterium | reverse complement strand
GCGGTGAACGCTGCAGAGCACCAGAAGCTTCCGCTTGGAACGGATTTGCTTACCCTGCAGGAGGCTCAGGCCATCGCGATTCAAAACAATCCTTCGTTCAAGGCTCGCTACCTTGCCATTTCGCAGGCTCGCGCGCAGTATTTGGCTCACTATGCGAACTATCTGCCGACCGTGACTGCAGGATATGGAATCAGCAACGAACATGTCTTCGGACAAACGACTCCGAACGGATACAGCAATACGACGCTCACTTCCTCTCCGACTCTGTCCGCGCAGATGACGGTGTTCGACAGCTTTCAGCGCGAAATGAACCTCCTTGCCGCACGGCATCAATGGAAGCAGACCGAGGCGACGGAACAAGATTCCCGCCGTCTTCTGCTTCAGTCCGTCGCTCAGGCGTACAACAACATCATGCTGGCCAAGGCTCAGCAGGAGATCGCCAAGGAAAACATGCGCTATCAGCGCGAGCTCCTGAAAGAGACCGAGTTGCGTTATGGCGTCGGCGCTTCCACGCTTTCCGACGTGCTCAACTTCAAGGTCAACTACAACAATGCGGAGGCGTCGCTGTATTCCGCCGACTATTCCCTTGCGGTCGCGAAGTTTACGCTCGCTTCGCTGATGGGACTTACGGAAGCCACCATCCCGGACTATGTCCGCTTCCCGGACATGTCCGCCGACGGCGAAATGCTGGCCGACATCGACATCTATCTGGACATGGCGCTGGCGAACCGTCCCGACCTGAAGGCGCTCCGCGAATCGCTTGAAGCAGCGAAATATTCCTACTATTCCAGCATTTGCGCTTTCGGCCCGACCGTGACCGCCGGTCTTGAACTTGGCTATTACGACACCTATTCGCGCAACAGTCCGAACCGCGATCTTTTGAGCCGTCAAGGCAAGACTCGCACGCGCTACGGCGCATTCTCCTATTCCGGCGCGGTTTCGTGGACGCTCTTTTCCGGCGGATCCCGCTTCATGAACCTGCGTGCCACGCAGGCGGCGATGGAAGCGGCCGACTTCGAACTCGCCGACCAGTGGATCCAGGTGGTCGTGGACGTTCGCACGGCATATGAAAACTACCTTGTGAACCTCAAGACGGTGAAGTTGCAGCAGCGCAATCTGGAAAGCGTTCGCAAGATGCGCGACCTCGTTGATGACGAATACAACGCCGGCAACTGCGCCATCACTCGCGTCAATGAAGCGCAGAACTCTCTTGTCGAGGCGGAAGGATCCAAGGCTCAGGCAACCGCAAACCTGCATAACGCCAAGGCGCAATTGCTTGCTGCGACCAACGCGATCTGACGGACGGAGGTTCTTGCGCGATCATGGATTTCATTGTTCGTTTCGCTCCGTCGCCGACGGGACAGGTTCATATCGGCAACATCCGCACCGCGATTTTCAATTGGCTTGCCGCCCGACATCAGGGCGGCAAGTTTCTACTTCGAATCGAGGACACAGATCTCGAACGTTCCACCAAGGAGGCGATCGACACGCTTCTAGCCTGCATGCGCTGGCTCGGTTTGGATTACGATGGAGAGGCGATGTATCAGACCTCTCAGTCGCCTGTCCATCGCGCTGCGGCGGAGCGTCTTCGCTCTATGAAGCGCGCCTACTTTCTTGACGAAGCCGATCCGGCGCACTCTCCGTTGCTTTTTCGCATTCCGTACCATTGCGACGGATTTCCTTTCGTCCGCACGGTCGGTTCCGCATCGATCCCTTTGGAGCCCGGTTCGACCGTCAAGCTGGCGCGAAACGGACTTTCTTTCCTTACGCTGAGCGCGAAAGGAAAATCGGTCGAAAATCAGGCATGTCTCGCCGGGTTCCGCGATCTTGTCATTTCCGGCGAAAACGGAGAAGAACTGTATCGTCTTGACGATGCAAAGGCGGACGCCTTGCTGGACGGCGGCACGGAAATCGTTGAAGGCGCTTCGTCCCTTGCCTTCATTCGACGGGAAGCGTTCTTCGACGACATTGTCAAGGGGCGTCTGGCTAAGCCGCTCGACGGCATGCGCGATTTCATCATTGTGCGGAGCGACGGAAGCCCAGTCTTCCATCTTGCAAACGTGTGCGACGACATTACGCAAGGCGTCAACTGCATCATCCGCGGCGACGACCATGTGGAGAACACCTATCGACATCTGTTCCTTTTCGAAGCCCTGGGCGCGGCGATTCCGTCTTATGCTCATCTTCCCATGATCGTGAATGCGCAGGGAAAGCCTTACAGCAAGCGGGACGGCGACGCTTTCGTCGGCGACTTTCAGGCGAAGGGCGTTCTGCCGGAAGCGCTGTTCAACTATCTGACGCTTCTCGGATGGTCGCCCGGCGACAATCGCGAAAAGATGTCCAAACAGGAAATGATCGAGGCGTTCCAGCTGGAGCGCGCGCAGCGTTCTCCGGCGCGCTTCGATTCAGTCAAGCTGACCGATTTGAACGGGCGGTATGTTGCGGAGCTTCCCGCCGACGTCTTCGACGAGACGGCGTGGAACTTCGCCTCCGCGTACGACTGGCGCGTCTCCGCCGATCGCGAAACGTTCCGACGCGTTGCTGCGCTGATGCAGTCTCGTACGAAGCTGATGACCGATCTTGCCGCGTGGCGCAGCTTTTTTCTGCGTCCCGAGGGATGCGACCCCAAGTCTCAGAAGAAGTTTCTCGGTTCCGAGGACGTCCGCTCCGCGCTGGAGCGCTTGATTCCGCGCTTTGCGGAACGCGATCTTTCCAGCGAAGAGGTCGCAGCAGTTCTGCGCGCCGAGGAGGAAGCGTCCGGCATGAAGCGCTACTCTCTTGCGCAGCCTCTGCGCGTCGCCGCGACCGGCTTGACCGTCGGCGCAGGAATCGAAGATACCGTTTCGGTGATTGGAACGAAGGAATGCGCAGAGCGGATTCGCCTTGCGCTGGAATGGAAGCAGGGGTGATCGGATGACGTCTTACACGACAGGAAAGAAGCTGAAGCTGCGCCTTTTGGGCGATCCGATTCTCGCCGCGACGGCGAAGCCGATTGAATCGATCGACGATGATGTCCGCGGACTTGCACAGGAAATGTTGCGCATCATGTACGAATCCAACGGAATCGGTCTGGCTGGAAACCAGGTTGGCGTGCCGTTGCGCATTGTGACGATCCATATCGAAGCGCCGAATGAGGAGGATGTTCCTCGCGCCGCGCTTTCCCCTGGCGAGCTCGAACTGCTTCCGAAAATGCCTGTCACGCTGATCAATCCGGAAATCGTTTCGCACTCCGACGACGCAGTGTCTTTCAACGAAGGATGTCTGAGCGTGCCGAAAATCTATGCGGACGTCGTTCGGCCCTCGAGCGTCGTGCTAAGATCGAAGC
>CAZAAM010000187.1:0-3333 GCA_964483055.1 uncultured Victivallales bacterium | reverse complement strand
AAGGCGCGATCTTCGATGCGGCGGCAACGGGAAACGAACCGATTCAAAGGAAATCGCTCGAACCATTCGTTCAGGCGAAGATCGGATCACTTCTTTTCCGTGTCGTAATACTTCTTCATACGCTCCGCAACGTCCTTGAAGCGCACGTCCGCGGCATAAATTTCCTTGAAGCATTGGAATGCGTCGTCGCTGCGTCCCATGGCGTCGTAAACGACGCCAAGATAGTACAGGGTATCCATCTTCTGGGAATCCATGGATGTCATGTCGGCAAGAGCCTTTTGGAACTGCTCGATCGCCATGTCGTACTGTTTCTTTGTCGAGAAGCAGCGCCCGAGATAGACGATCGCGGAAAGGCGGCGCTGAGGATTGCGCTGGGCGATCTGGAACTGCTCGAGAGCGCCTTCGACGTCGCCGCCCTCCCAAAGGAGCTCTGCATATTCGTAGCGAATCTGCAAGTCGTTGGGATATTTTCTGATGCGTTCCGTATAGCGCTCCATGCGATAATCGTAGACCTGCTTGTTCGCATCGGCGATTTCCGCCTCCGACGCTCCGTTCCTGCTCATCTCTTCAATCTGCTTGCGGGCGATTGCAACGTTCGCCTTTTCGATCTGCTTGTCGATGGATGGGTCGAGCGTGCCCATCTTCTGAACGATCCAGTCGTAGTCCTTGATGGCCTCTTCGTAGCGTTCCGCGCGCATAAGGAGTTCGGCGAGCTTGCGACGCAGGTCGATCGATTCGTTTCCGGCCTGCACTTCGGCTTGATACTTGTCGATCATTTCGCGAACGTCCTCTTCGGCGCGAATGATGCGGTCGCCCTGATCCGTGTTGTCCTTATTGAGCTTGTCCGTGAAGCTGGCGTTCTTATTTTCATTGTCCCAGCGGTTTTGTTCCATAGTGGCGCGAGCCGCCGCTTCGCGAAGAGCCGCCTGACGCTCCAGGTTGTTGGGTTGACGTTCCGCCAGCTTCTGACAGACGGAGAGGTATTTCATCGCATCGCCTTCCGTCTTATAGAACTCGCCGAGCTTCTGCATGTTGGCTTCGTTCTTTTCATCGTTTTCAACGATCAGCTCGTATGCTTCCACGCAAATGAAGATTGCGTTTTCAGCTTTCGCGGCATCGGTCATGAGGTTGAGCGCGCCGACATGGAAAAGGTAGTTGGAAAGAGCTTCTTCGGCGCAGGCGAGCGCATCGAGCGGCTTTTTCGTGGCCAGCTTCGCCATTCCCTGGATGACGGCTTTCTGAGCGCGCATCTTGGCGAAGAAAAGCTTGATCGGATTCATTTTTGCGGCGACCTGGCGTTCCGCGTCGCGAAGACGTTTGCGCGCGTCGATCAGACCGGGCTCCCTCTGAACGATCGCCTTCAATAGCGTAATCCCGTATTCGAGCTGGTTGTTGTCCAAGACTTGAATGGCCTTCTGATATGCGGACCGAGTCGCCCGGGAAACGCTATTCAAAGTCTTTTGTTCGATCGCCATAATGGAAAAACCTCCGTTCCTGCATTGAAAAAACAGACTTCACATGTATAATATCTGAAAATATACATCCCTTCCCTTCGGGATGTCAAGTCTTATTTCATAAGAATATGCGGATTTTTTCATGAAAAAAACGGATTTCGACGCCATCGCCGCAATTTGCACGGGACCGGGCGGTTCCATCAGCATCATTCGAATTTCCGGACCTGGAGCCGCGGACATCCTTTCCCGAGCATGGGAAGGGCGCTCCGATCCTCGCGACTTCCCTCGAACCATGCTCTTCGGTCGGCTCAAGACGCCCGGAAAGGAGCCGTGCCTCGCCGTCTTCATGCCAGGCCCTCGCAGCTATACCGGTGAGGACGTCGCGGAGCTGCACTGCCATGGAGGCTCCTACGCTCCACGCGCCCTGCTCCGCCTCGTCCTGCGCTCCGGCGCGCGCATGGCTGAAAACGGCGAATTCACTCGCAGGGCGTTTCTGAACGGAAAGCTCGATTTGACGCAGGCTGAAGCTGTAATGGAACTGATTTCCGCCTCTTCGGAACGCGCGGGACTGCTTGCGGAGCGGCAGCTGAACGGGCTTCTCGGCTCCAAAATTCGCGGTCTCAGGCAGGAAGCGACACATCTTCTCGCGGAATGCGAATCGCGCCTTGACTTTCCGGACGAGGAGCTTGACTGGATTGCGCCGGACGACATGATTCGCAACGTGAAACAGCTTCGAAGCGAGATCGGTTCGCTTTTGGAAACGCGCAAGGCCGGCCGCATCGTTCGCGCCGGAATCTCACTCGTGATCGCGGGCGCCCCGAACGTCGGGAAATCCAGCCTGATGAATGCGATACTCGGCTTCAATCGAGCGATCGTCACCGACATTCCGGGAACTACGCGCGACACATTGGAGGAGTCCGTGGAAATCAATGGCGTCCTGTTTCGCATCGCCGATACGGCAGGCTTGCGCGAACAGGCGGGCGACGCAGTGGAAGCGATTGGAATGGAGCGATCCCGCGACACCCTGAAAACAGCGGACGTCGTTCTTTGGCTCCTTGACGCATCCCTGAACAGTCAGGAAGCGATTCGCGCCGCCATCGAACAGATGCGCGAAGCGACGAAACACCTGTCCGTTCCCATGATTCCATGCTGGAACAAATGCGATATTCTCCCTCAAGACGTCGTTCTGCCTGCGCTTCACGGCGATCAGGAACGCATCTCCGCCGCGACCGGAGAAGGACTGGACCGGCTCTTCGCGCGTTTGGAAAAGGAAGTTTGGAACGCTCCGCCTGCGGAACGAATGGACTTCGCAGTCGCCGAACGCCATGCGCCGCTTCTTGAACGCGCGGAAGACGCGCTTGCACGAACGGAGGACGAATTCCGCAATGGGAACTGGGATCTCGCCGCAAGCGCGCTCCGAAATGCGATTCGCGACCTGGGAAGCGTGACTGGAGAAACGGCCGCGCCGGACGTTCTGGACGAGATTTTTTCCCGTTTCTGCATTGGAAAATGAGCGGAGCGCATGCTATATTGCAACAAAAAAACACGAAGCCGGAGAAAAAAATCATGAAAATCTTCCCCGAACTTGCGAGACAATGCATCGGCGACATGACGCTCATCTTTTACAAGCAGGACGACATCGTCGTGTTCACCATGACGCCAAGCGGAATGGAGGAGAAGATCGCAGAACATCGCAAGGTTCTGAAGGACACCCAGGCGTGCAAGCGTCTCGCCGAGGCCGCCAACGCTGAATTTCCCGCCTATATTCCGGATTCAATGGCGCAGATTAAGGTCGCCGGAGACGCCTATTCCGACCAGTTCGGAGCCGGCAGCTCCTTGCGCAATGGAGAAACGGCTCGTCTTTTCCGTCTGCAGGAGC
>CAZAAM010000186.1:0-3334 GCA_964483055.1 uncultured Victivallales bacterium | reverse complement strand
GCGCCCTTTCGTCGACGCGTTTGCGCACGACGACGCTCTCTTTATTCCGGTCGCGCAAGATCTCATATTTACTATATCGCTGGAACAGAAAATTTCAACCGGGAGAAACGCTTTTCTCGTTCCAGCAGCGTGACTTTCCTCCGTTTTCGTTCATGCGGCGACTCCCAGTCGAATCGTCGTGCGTCAGACGACGGAAAGGATGATCCACGGGGCGCCCCCGTGGAGAATCGGATGCTCGCAGGAGGATTGTTCGCTTCCTGCGCCGAATCCGGGAAGGGCGCAGGAAGTCGACGGCTTCGACGCGTTGAATCCGTTCGTTCGAAACGGAATCGGAATCACTGTGATATCCCCTCCCGCGATACGCGATGAATTGCGAACGGGCGTTCCTGAGACGGAATGCTTTGCCGGGGGGGAGCCGATTCGGCGCGAACTCGACTTCATTCATACGGCGGACGCGGATCTCAAGTTCGCAGGCGACTTCGTTTCCTTTTGTCTTGCGATGCGAAAGCAGGCGAGCCGGCGCTCCTCCGCGCCGCATTCCTGCAAACGCCGCAGGATCAAAGAAGGCGGAAACCGAGGATCAGATCCTGCCTGTCGGCGTTCCCGACAAGGACGCGATAAAGGATTTCATGCGTGAAGCTCTTTCCATCGCTGGTCTTCTTCTTGAATCGGATTTTCCAGACATGCGGATGCACGAGCGGCGTTTTCAATTCCGTCATATACTCAAACGACACCGGTTCGCCGTATCGCTCGTGAACATCCTTGATCATGAAGTCGTATTGCTCGTCCTTGAAATCCATGCGCGTATCGGGCGGAAGCTCCTGCAGAAACGCCTCCTTGTCATTCTTGCAGAACGCGACGACAAGCCGTTCCGCTTTGCGATAATGCGAGGGCGTGCGCGGTGCGGGGGCTTCTTCCACGGCTGGCGGATTCGCCGCGTTCGCCGCATTCGAATCAGAGTCTGTCACCATATCCGTCGCGCAAGCGGAGAGTCCCAAGGCTGCGATTGCACAGCAAAACGCGGGAGGGAAGGCTTTCATTTTCATGCTTTCTTTTCCTTTCTTTTTTCAAGGAAGGTCGGAGAGACCGCGTCCTTCCGGAGGAAGATTTCATTTCGCTCGCGATTATTTGCTCATGCGGAGCCATGCTTCGATGAAGGGATCGATTTCACCGTCGAGGACTGCCGCGGTGTTTCCTGTTTCGACTCCGGTGCGCAGATCCTTGACCATCTGATACGGCTGGAGGACATAGGATCTGATCTGATTGCCCCAAGAGTTGTCCGTCTTCGCTCCGGAGATTTGCTCCGCCTGCTGCTTGCGCTTTTCCTCTTCCAATTCATACAGGCGCGCCTTGAGCATTTTCATCGCCATGGCGCGGTTCTTGTGCTGAGAGCGTTCAACCTGACAGGCGACGACGATGCCGGTCGGCAGGTGGGTGATGCGGACGGCGCTGTCGGTTCGGTTGACGTACTGTCCGCCCGCTCCGGATGCGCGGTAAGTGTCGATGCGCAGATCCTTTTCATCGATTTCGATGTCGATGTCGTCCTGCAGGTCGGGAAAGACTTCTACGGAGGCGAAGGATGTGTGCCGCCGCGCGTTCGCGTCGAACGGGGAGATGCGAACAAGACGGTGAACGCCGCGCTCGGCGCGGAGATATCCGTAGGCGAATTCGCCGGAGACCTTGAGAACGGCGCTTTTGATGCCCGCCTCGTCTCCAGGCTGCATGTCGATGATTTCATCGCGGAACCCTTTTCGCTCGAACCATCTGCGATACATGCGCAGCAGGATGTTCGCCCAGTCGCAGGATTCCGTTCCGCCGGCGCCCGCATGGAGATAGAAATAGCAGTCGTTGCGGTCGAACTTTCCGGAAAGGAAACTGACGATTTCAATCTTTTCCAGATTGCTTTCCAGCGACTTCCATGCCGGATCGGATTCCGCGAGGAAGGATTCGTCCTCCTGCGCGAGCTCCGCGATCGCGAGGAAGTCGTCCGCTTCCTTGCGGAGACGGTTGAACGGCTCCAAAATGTTCTTGCAGGCGGAGAGCTTCTGCACGGTGGCCTGCGCGGCTTCCTTGTCGTCCCAGAAGTCCGCACGGCTCATCGTCTGTTCGATTTCAGCGATTTCCTTTTTCGTATCGTCGATTTTGAGGAACGCCGCCAGCTGATCCAGACGCGTTGCGACGTCTTTGCCGCGCTGCTGAATTTCGTCGATCGTCATGTCGGCTCCTTTACAGATTTTTCACGAGCGCGACCGCGTCCGCGACAGCTTTTTCGATGACGTCCCATTTGCCCGCCTTCATATCGGACGCCTTGCCAAGCCATGTTCCGCCGACAGCGACGATCTCCGGCGTCGCGAGATAGTCCGCAACATTCGAGGTCGTTACGCCGCCCGTAGGCATGAAACGCACGCCGAGATGCTTGTACGGCGCGATCAGGGACTTAAGAAACGCGATCCCGCCCGCTGCTTCCGCAGGGAAGAACTTCAGGAAGCGGCAGCCAAGCTCCATGGCCTGTTCCGCCTCGGAGGGCGTGCAGACGCCAGGCGCGAACGCATAGCCGCAACGTACGGCTTCCTTTACGACCGTGGGATTGAAGCCGGGCGAAACCGCGAATTTCGCTCCGGCGTCGAACGCGCGATGCAGATCCTTGACGTTCAGAACCGTGCCTGCGCCCAGATAAAGATCAGGGTATTCCTTGGACGCCGCGCGGATGACCGACTCCGCCGCCTCCGTGCGGAACGTGATTTCCGCCGCCGGAAGCCCCTTTTCCTGAAGAATGGAACACATTTTCATCCCGTCTTCCAGGGAATTCAGCACGAGAACGGGCACGATCCGGATGGAAGCGAGACGTTCAGCAGCCGCGGACGCATTGACTTCAAAGCTGGACATGGAGTCGATCCTTTCGCAAATATTTTCGAGATTTCCTCAACCCCAAAATATACATGTTCCCGCATCGTTTTGCAAGCGGAAAATCGGAGACGGAGCCGCGTTGCGCGCGATGCGATGCGGCGATTCCTTGCTTCCAGGCGCGAGCGCGCGGCTCGCGTTTTGCCGGATTCTTTCATTTGTCATAGTCTTTTCGCCTTCATTGAAGCGATCGCGCGAGAACGTCTTTTTTTGCAACTCTCGTTTCTTGAAGGGCGATGGGGCTTTTTTAGATACGCGCATTCGAATCGCGTTCAGGATCGTCGCCCGCATCTCGGAGCGGAAGGCTGCGAATTGCGCTTAAGCGCGCGCGTGCGGCTCGCGCTTGCGTCGGACGGAAAAGCCGAAGCGGCCGAGGGCGCGTCCGAGCGAATAATAGTTTCCGTGCGCATAGGCCAGAAGATCCGCCTTT
>CAZAAM010000185.1:0-3402 GCA_964483055.1 uncultured Victivallales bacterium | reverse complement strand
ATGTCCTGGCCCATCAGCTGACGAACCTGAAAAAGCCATACGTCATCATCGAACCGATGTACGAACGTTTCCGCGAAGCGCGCAATGCGGGGCTTTCCGTCATTTACGGTGATCCGCAGCATGATGTCATCCTGTCCGGCGCGGGAATCGGATCCGCGGAAGCTCTTCTGACTTCGGCGAACGACTTTTGGGACAACTATGCGGTCGTGAAGGCGGCGCGCTCTCTGAATCCGAACGTGGATATCGTGGCGCGCGCCGATTCCCGTGCGCAGGAGGATCTGCTGCGCAACTGCTCCGTGCAGGAAATCGTGCTTTCACGCTTTGAAATGGCGTTGGAAATGACGCGGCGCATCCTGATGCTTTGCCATGTGCCGGCGACACGCATTCAAAACTATTTGAACTCCGTTCGCCTGAAACGCTATCAGTATGCGCTTGCGGAAGGAAGCGTCGACATGCTTGCGGAAAAGATTCGCACGGCTTCCGGACTTGTCGAATTGCACTGGATTCAGATTCCGGCGCAGTCGATTCTGACCTCGAAGACGATCGCGGAATCGAAAGTTCGCTCGCAGACAGGCGTTTCCGTCGTCAGCGTGATCCATAAAGGGGAAATCAATACGAATCCATCGCCCTCGCTCAGGCTCGACGCCGGCGATATTGTCGCCATGATCGGAACTCCGGAACAATACGAAGCCTTCAAAAAGCTTGTCGGCGAGATTCCGATCTCCGACTCCGCCGAGGATGCGAAAAAATCCTGACGTGACGGATTGACGAAAATCGCTTTGACGGACGTCTGCGCGGCTTTCTTCGAGAAAGCCGCGTTTTTTTCGCAACGATTCGACGCCGGCATAGCAAGACTGCGCAATCGCTCGCGAAAAATCGGAGACGCTGAAAATCAAGAAGGGAAGGGCGGCAGTCGCTTTCTTCCATTCCGGTCGCATCCTTGGCTTGTTTGAATGCATGTGCGCCGCGAGGAGGCACGAATCCTGGAGCGGAATGCGTTCCCTTTAAGACGCGGAAGCGATAAAACCGTTTTAAGATTAAGACGAGAAGGGATGAAAAAGACAAAAAAAGACAGCGCGAACCAAAGAGGTTCTTGCGCTGTCTTTCGATGCGAAGAAAAGAAGTTCGATCAGATCTTCGCCGCTTCCCAATCCGCCTGCTTCACAAACGCAGTGAGGGGGCGACCGTCTTTCGTCACGGCTTTGAACGCATAACGCGTCTGGTTCTTCTTTCCATAGGTGACTTTTTCGGTGACTTCCGCCTGAACTTTCTTCTTGGCCTTCACGTCATAGAACGAGTGTTTCATTAGCGTCTCCTTGCTTGGTTATGGGTTGACCTGACCGAAAATCCTTTTTCGATATGTTGCGTTTGCGACATCGTCGTTTCTGTTATGAAGTCCAGCATTTCTTATCTTGTCAATAAAATATAGCGTATCCAAAAAAGAGAAACAAGCGAAAAAAAAGAAAAAAGCGTGAAAAAATTAAAAAAATCCTGCGCTTTCTTCTGAAATCTCTCTTTTTCCTTGTTCAACATGGTGCAAGCAGGCGTCATCTCGCACGATTCGGGCCTTTTTTCGTCAGCAGAAAGGCATAGCCGGCGAAGTCGCCCGGCTCGGCGATCCGTATTCGTCCGTGAGAAAGGCACGAGTCGCCCGCATGTTCGGAAAACTTCGCTGTGATTTTCCAATCTGGACCGACATCGATCGCGAGATCGTCCGGCGCATTCTTGAACGTATGAACGACGATGAGCTTCTCCGCCTCCGAGGAGCGTTCGAACCACTGCCATCCGCGAGGATGAATCCGGGAACGCCCGATTCGCTCCTGATGCACGCGCGTTTCGCCATCCCGGATCAAATTGACGATCTTGCGCTGAAAATCAAGCGCCTTCTGCGCCCAAGACGCGCTTTCTCGAGAAAGCGAATTCAGGTCGCCGGAAAGGCAAAGTCGCCCCATGAAGCCCGCGCAAAGGGAGTAAATCAGGCGACGAGGAGAATCGCTCTTTCGAAGGACGGCCCAGATTTGATTGCGACGCATCGGAATGAGGAGGGCGGAAGGCGCGGCGACGACAGGGATTTCTATCCCTTCGTGCGCGTCGGAGAAGCTGCCCATGGATGCGATCCGCATCCATGCAGGCGAAAGACGATGACCGCCGGAGGAACAGATTTCAAGAACAAGATCCGGAAGCTCCTCCTTGAGTCTGCGGTAGAATTCCTCCACGCGTTCCATATGGATTCGCAGATTTTCCGCCGGGGAATCCGGACCGTCGCATCCGGTGGCGGTCGGCGCATTGTAGTCCACCTTCATGTACCCGATTCCATTTTCCCTGAGCATGGCGACGACCTTGCGCATAAGGAATTCGAAGGTTTCCTCCTTTCGGAAGTCGAGGAACATGCGAGGACCTTGCATGACAGGCTTGCCGAAGAATTTCATCAGAAGCCCCTCGTTTTCCGGCGTAACGCCGTCCGTCGTGACGACTTCGAATTCGAACCAGACGCCTGGAATGAAGCCCTTGGAGCGGAGCGAATCGGCAAACGCCTTCAAGCCGGAGGGGTAATTCTCCTTCGCGATGTTCCACGTCCCGATGCCGCAAAGAGACTCCTTGCCGCTGCGGAACCAGCCGTCATCCATGACGAAGTAGCGGACGCCGGATCCGACGAGCCGTTCCGCAATCGGCATGAGATTGGATTCCGTCGGCCGCCCCCATGTCGTGCACCAGTCATTGTAGATGACCGGCATGTCCTTTTCAGATTCCGGCTCGCCTCCGCACTGCCATCCATGGAAGCGGTTGAGCAGAGCCTGAACATCCCCTTTGACGCAGGAGACGAGCGCGACGGGGGATTTCAGAGTTTCGCCGGGCAGAAGGATGCGAGTCCATCCGTTCTGCTCGCGATCAGGGATGCCGCCGGAGATGCTGAAGAAGTCGTGTCTGCGATAAAGCTCCATCTGCCACGGACCGAATGCGGCGATTTCCGCGCCCCAGACGACGCCGGTCTTCCTGTCCTCAAAGGCGCAGAAAGGATAGAAGCCCTTGACCGGCATGCTGCTGTTGGATCCGAAGCGAAGATTGCGAACGCCGATTCCCTGCCAGGAGTTTTCAAGATTCCACTCCTCGACGGAACGCGATTCGAGACACGCCTCCGCGCTCCACCAGGAAAGCATGCGATGAACGCGGTATTTTTCCGGGCCGTCATCGGGCTGGAAGGGAGAGAGAAGCCCGAGGGAAAAGGTCGCGAAGTATTCCAAGACGACCGGTTCCGCACCGTGATTGGAAACTGTGGAAACGATTTCCAGACAGCGTTCGTCAACGCTTGGCTTCATGACTTGCACGAGACGGAGTCCGCGCGAATCTTCAAAGACCGCTTCGATCTCCGATACGGAAAGATTGAGCTCCTGCAGACGGAAA
>CAZAAM010000184.1:0-3444 GCA_964483055.1 uncultured Victivallales bacterium | reverse complement strand
CAAAGCAGGAGCAGATCCTTTTCATCGCAAAGCTTGCGGAGCCCCTGCAGATATTCCGGATCCGCCGGCAGGATTCCTCCTTCGCCTTGAACGACCTCCAGCATGATTGCAGCCGTCTTCGGTCCGATCGCCTTTTCCGCCGCAGGAAGATCATTGAACGGAACGAACTTGAATCCGGGCATGTCTGGCTGGAAGCCTTCGCGATACTTGGCGCGTCCGGTTGCGGCCAAAGCGGCAAGCGTGCGTCCGTGGAAGGAGTTCTCCATCACGATGATTTCGTTGCGTCCGGTTCGGTTGCCCCATTTCCGGGCAAGTTTGATCATGCCCTCGTTGGCTTCCGCGCCGCTGTTGCAGAAGAAGCAGCGTCCTTTGCCGAAGCTGCGTTCGATCAGGATGCGTCCCAGTCGAGGAGCGTTTTCGTTGCGGAAGATGTTTGAGCAGTGGACGAGCGTTTGCGCCTGCTTGACGATCGCGGACGTGACGTCCGGATGGCAGTGCCCGAGACTGCAGACAGCGATTCCGGAGGAGAAGTCCAAATACTTGCGCCCCATGGAATCCCACAAATGAACGCCCGCGCCACGGACGAATACCGTTTCCGGGGAGCCGTAGGTGTGCATGACATAGTCTTCGTAGAGCCGATGAGTTTCTTCCGTCCTGTTCCGTTTCGACATTTCTTCGCGCCTTGAAAAACCCGTTGTTCAATAAATCCCGTTTAAGAAAAGAAATAATATAGCGGCGCGCGTGCGAAAATTCAAGAGAGCGAAGGGGGCGAATTCCTTTTTTTTGCGTTGCGGTTCGCTTCTCTTCGGGACTCGATGCGAGACGCATCCGCGCCCGCCGATGCACGCCAAAAGGAAAGCGGAGACGGACGCGCGAGTTCCGCGGCGCCAGAGAAGAAGCGGAAGGAGCCGCTCCTCATTGAAAATAGGGAAGAAAGAGAGGAAGCAGACGCGGATTCGCGCAGACAATGCCGTCCTCCGGCCAGTTCGTGCCGCCGCGCATGTCGGCGACCGCCGCGCCGGCTTCTTCTGCGATCAAAGCGCCGGCCGCGACGTCGTATTCCTTGAGCGCGAGCTCCCAGAAGACGTCGTAGCGCCCGGATGCGACAAAGCAGAGATCCAGCGCCGCAGACCCGCATCGTTTGATGTCGCGAACGATTGGGAAAAGGCGGTTGCAGATCGGAAGATTGTTCTTCGGAAGCTGGGCGCGAAGGCATGCGAAGCCGGTCGCGCAGGCCGCCATTTCCACGGAGTCGCACTGCGCGCATCGGATCGGGATTCCGTTCTCGAACGCGCCGCATCCGCGCTCGGCGGAGAAGGTCATGTCAAGCCGCGGAGCGTGAACGCATCCGGCGATCGTTTTTCCGTTCCGCTTCAATGCAATGGAGACCGAAAAGTACGGTTGTCCGCGCACAAAGGACTGAGTGCCGTCGATGGGATCGACGACCCAGCAGAATTCAGAGTCGCCGCCGGAACGTCCGGACTCTTCGCCGTATTCGCCGTGATCAGGATAAGCGCGCCGGATTTCCGACATGATGAGCGACTCGACGGCCTTGTCCGCGGAAGAGACGAGATCCTTGTACGTGTCCTTCGTGGCGACGGAGAAGTCCTTTTTGTGATTGAAGTATGCCATTGCTTCAGCGCCCGCCTCTTTGGCGACGCTGCAAATGAAGTCAAGATATTCCATTCTGCGTTTCTCCTTGCGCACGTTGCGCTTCCAGTTCGAAATCGAAAATCAGGGGAAGATGATCGGAGCAGCGGACTTGCGGAACTCGGAATCCCGTCGGAACGATTCCGGGGCTGTATAGAATGAAGTCCAGCTCCTTTTCCGGCTTCCATGCCGGAAAGGTAGGTTCGTTCGCCGCATTCGCATTTGCAAGCGAGTAGTCGTTGCGGAGTTCTTCCAGCTCTTGCGCGCCGCGCAGCGTGTTGAAGTCTCCCGTGACGATGAAAGGGCGTCCCGACGGGAGCAGGGTGCGCAGAAGACGCAACTGGCGTCCGCGCGTGGCGCCGTGCAGCGCCAGATGAACGAGAAACACGGAAACGCCGTTCCAATCGAGTTCGATCACCAGACGCTTGAATCCGGCGGCAAGGTAATGATATTTGATGATGCTGCCTTCCAATGTCGTAAAGATTGCATTCCCCTGACGTCGGAGAATCGGGATCGAGCGGCCGATGGATCGCTTGCCGTATTTCACGCCGGCCTGGACGCGCGCTCCAAGCGCGCTTGCGACAAGCTGAGCCTGATTGACGCTCCGCGTGCGGAACGACCCGATGTCGATTTCCACAAGCGCGACAATGTCGGGATGATGCGACGAAAGGAAGCGGCGTATCTTTTCGATGTTGCGCCGGGGCGTCCGGAGATAGCGGCCCGCATGGAGAAGCGATTCCTTCATGTTGCGGGGGCCGCCGGTGCCATAGGCGATGTTGAATGTGATGAGTCTCATGATTCCTCAGAAAAGACGATCGCCTCGAAAACGGAAAAAGCGGCTCCTTCGCGCCAGTCGTTCGGCGCAAGACCCGCTTTCATGGAGAGATGCGTCAAAGCGTCCTCCAAGGTCCAACCCTGTTCCGGTGCGACCTGAGGAAGGAACACCGCGGAGCGACCAGCTTTTTCCAGAAGCATGCCGTGGCGTCCTATGACGATGTCGCGCCAGGAAGCGATGCGGCGCATCGGGGTCAGAACGGAGATTTCGAAGCGGAGGTTGGAAAATTCCTCCGGCGCAAGCGGTGAAAAGCGGGGATCTCCGAAGGCGGCGTCGACCGCGCGGCGCATGACCGCCTGCCAAAGCGGACGGATGGGTTCGATTTCGCCGATGCATCCGCGAAGAGCCCCGGTTGAACGGAGGGTGAGCGTGACGAAAACGGCCCGTTTTTCCAAAAGCTCCGGAGAAAGTGCGTCTTCGTCGATTCCTAGGTCCATGGCGGACGGGCGTCCGGCGCGGGGCGAGCGCAGGACGTGAGAAACCGCGGCGCGCGCCAGTTGGAGCAGAAAACGTTCGTTCGCGTCGTTCATTTTTTCCTCCTTCTCTTCAATTCCGTTTCGGAGCATTCTTCATCCCGATGGAACAGTAGCAGACGAATCGATGAAAGTCGCGGTCGTCGTCCGCGCTCGTGGAATAGCAGAGGATCTGACCGTGCGCCGTTGGAGGAAGCGCGCGCAATGCCAGGGATATCGCATTGCGTCCGCAGATCGTCGCGCCTGTCCGTTCGATTACGCGATCGAACTCGTCGGGATTGCGTCGGACGATGCATTGCGCGGCTTCCAGATTGACTGTACGAACCTGTCGCTCGATGTCGCTCCGGAAAGGAACATAGTCGAAATCGACGCCATAATGAATGAAATCGGTGCTGACGACAAGGAGCGTTTCCGGATCGGCGACGATCGGCGCGAGAACGGTAGCGATGCATTGCGACGCCTTCGCGTCCAATTCGCCGACGACTA
>CAZAAM010000183.1:0-3523 GCA_964483055.1 uncultured Victivallales bacterium | reverse complement strand
AGGGCGCTTCTCCGTCCCGGAAAAGCGCGCCGCCCTGGAAAAGCTCCTCGTCACGCGTCTCGCCGGACGCATCAATCCGATCGACCTTGAAGAATACAGGGCCAACGGAGGATTCTCCTCCTTGCAAAAAGTTTTCCAGATGAAGCCGCATGAAGTCGTCAACGCCATGAAGGACTCCGGTCTTCGCGGTCGCGGCGGCGCCGGATTCCCAACGGGAATGAAATGGAGCTTTCTCGCGGCGAAGAACGTGCCGGACAAGGTTCTGATCTGCAATGCAGACGAAGGCGATCCGGGCGCGTTCATGGATCGCTCCATGATGGAAAGCGTTCCGTATCAGGTCCTGGAAGGAATGCTCATCGGAGCCTACGCCACTGGCGCGACGCGGCTCTTCATCTACTGCCGCGCTGAATATCCGCTTGCGATCAAGCGCCTGAAAATCGCCATCGACGAGATTGAAAAGGCCGGCCTCCGCAAAATGCCGGACCGCACGCTGGAAATCGTCATCAAGGAAGGCGCGGGCGCCTTCGTCTGCGGCGAAGAAACCGCCATGATCCACTCGCTCGAAGGCAAGCGCGGCGTCCCCCGCTTCCGTCCGCCCTTCCCGACGGACAGCGGATGGAACGGTCTCCCGACCGCCATCAACAACGTCGAAACCTATGCGAACGTTCCAGTCATCTTCCAGATCGGCGCGGAAGAATTTGCAGGAATCGGAACCGAAAAGAGCAAAGGAACCAAAATCTTCGCTCTCGCCGGAGACGTCAAGACGCCCGGCCTCGTTGAAGTTCCCATGGGCGTCACGCTCGCTCAGATCGTCTATGACATCGGCGGCGCGGAGCCTGATTCCGTCAAGGCGGTCCAGACCGGAGGTCCTTCCGGCGGCTGCATTCCTGCCGATCTCTTCGACGTCAAGATCGACTATGATTCTCTCGGCAAGCTCGGCGCCATCATGGGTTCCGGCGGACTCATCGTCATCGGCAAGAATCGCTGCATGGTCGAAACCGCTCGCTATTTTCTCAATTTCACGCGCCGCGAATCCTGCGGCAAGTGTACGTTCTGTCGCGTCGGCACCACCCGCATGTACGAAGCCCTGGAGCGCATCACCACCGGCAAAGGAACCATGGCCGACATCGACTTTCTGGAGGACATCGCGCCGAAGGTGAAGAAGGGCGCTCTTTGCGGGCTCGGTCAAACCGCGCCGAACCCCGCGCTCTCCACGCTCCGTTACTTCAAGCACGAATACCTCGCCCATGTGCAGGACCACGTTTGCGAGGCGCTCGCCTGTCCCGCGCTGGTCGACATCGCCGTTGACACGGGCAAGTGCATCAAATGCAAGCTTTGCGTGCGCACGTGCCCGGTCGGCGCCATCGATCCGGACAACGGATTCGCCGTGGACAACGCAAAATGCACGAAGTGCAACTCTTGCATCGAGGTCTGTCCCAAGAAGGCCGTCCGCCGCGTCCGCAAATCTTCGAAGTGAGGTTCCAGCATGTCTGACATTCTTTTCAAGCTCGACGGCCGCGAGGTTTCGGCCGCTCCCGGCGAAACCATTCTCCAGGCGGCGGCGAAGGCCGGCGTAGAGATTCCAACGCTCTGCTGCAATCAGAAAATCTCCAAAACAACCAGCTGCTTCGTCTGCGTCGTCAAAGACTGCAAAACCGGCAAGTTCCTGCCGTCCTGCTCGGCATGTCCTGCGCCCGGACAGGAAATCGACGCGTCCTCCGACGAAGTTCTCGACATGCGCAGAACCTGTCTGTCTCTGCTTGTCTCCGAACACGCGGGCGACTGCGAGGCGCCCTGCACCCTGGCCTGTCCGGCTCACGCATCCGTCGAGGAATATGTCCGCGCCGGACGCAACGGAAACTTCCGCAAGGCGCTTGAGATCATTAAGAAGCGGATTCCTCTTCCGATGTCCGTCGGTCGCGTCTGCCCCCGTTTCTGCGAACGCGACTGCCGCCGCCACGTTCTCGACGGCAAGCCGGTCAGCATCAATGACGTCAAACGCATCAGCGCCGACCTTCACTACGACTCCTACATGGAAGATCTTCCCCCGCTCAACGGGAAGAAGGTCGCCGTCGTCGGCGCCGGTCCGGCCGGTCTTTCCGCGGCATATTACCTGCGTCTGGAAGGCGTCGCCAGCGTTCTTTTTGAACAGAAGCCCGAAGCCGGCGGAATGCTCCGCTACGGCATTCCGGAATTCCGTCTTCCGAAGAACATCCTCCGAAAGGAGCTGAGCCATTTCTCCAAGATGGGCGGCATCGAATTCCGCTTCAATCAGAAGCTCGACCGCGATTTCTCGCTCGACGATCTGAAGAAGAACTTCGACGCGGTCATTCTCGCCGTCGGCTCCTGGATTCCCAGCGGCATGCGGATCGAAGGCGAAGAACTCGCCCAGAGCGGCATCGTCTGGCTCGGCGACATCGCCGCGAAAAACTGGAATGGCTGCCCCAATCCCGGACGCACCATCGTCGTCGGAGGCGGCAATACCGCCATGGATTGCGCCCGCACTGCGCTGCGGCTCGGCGGCGACGTCACCATCGTCTATCGCCGCACGCGAAATGAAATGCCTGCGCAGGCGATCGAAGTCGAGGAAGCCATGGAAGAAGGCGTCAACTTCGAATTCCTGACCGCGCCAGCCGCGCTCTCCAGGAATCCGGACGGCTCCCTGTCTCTTTCCTGCGCGCGAATGAAGCTTGGCGAACCCGACGCATCCGGACGCCGCAGTCCGGTCCTGATTCCCGGATCCGAGTTCAAGATTGAAGCCGACACGGTCATTTCCGCCATCGGCCAGCGCACCTGCGTCCCGCAGGGCGTCGCTGCAGCCAAACGCGGAATCGACGTTTCCGCAATGACCCTTGGCGTCAAGGATGTTCCGCTTGTCTTCGCCGCCGGCGACTGCGTCACAGGTCCCGCAACGGTCGTTGAAGGCGTCGCCGCCGGTCGCAAGGCCGCCGTCGCTGCCGTCGATGCGCTGAACGGCAGAGAACACAAGGAGGAGCCGCTCTTCAACGTCTCCCGCGGACATTGGCGTTCGCTCGTCAAGGAGGATCTCGTCTTCCTGCGTGATGTCAGCCAGGCGGAACGCATTCAGCCGCAATATATCGCGATGAAGGAACGAAGGACGACGTTCCACGAGATTTCCCCCACCTTTTCCAAGGAGCAGGTCTCTGCGGAAGCCGGCCGCTGCATCGAGTGCAGCTGCACCGCCAAGGGCGAATGCCTCCTCAAGAAGCATTCTCAGGCGCTCGGCGTCAACCCGGACGCCATTCATGGGGAAAAGCCCGTCGAGGACGTCGATGTCCGCCATCCATATATCATCCATGACAAACACAAATGCATTCGCTGCGGGACCTGTGTCAAGATCTGCAGCGAGGTCGTCAACAAGTCCCTCCTCGCCTTGATGAAGCGCGGCTTCCACACCACGGTCCGCACCGCGTTCGATCAGGGTCTGCCGGACTATTGCGTCGACTGCGGAGCCTGCATCGCGGAATGTCCCACCGGCGCGCTCGCATGGAAGAAGAAAGAG
>CAZAAM010000182.1:0-3555 GCA_964483055.1 uncultured Victivallales bacterium | reverse complement strand
TTCGTCGGGAGTCCGCGCTTCCGCAAGCGAATCCGCCAGCTTCAACAGGCTCTCCACACGCGAGCCAAGCGCCGCCTGTTCGCCGAAAAGCTCGGCGCCAGCGACGTCAATCTCCTGACGGGGCTGATCCGTCTCCATCTGAGCTGGTTCGACAACGACAAGCAAGCCCTTGTCGAAAAGCAATGGAAGGAATTGCGCGACGACTTCCGCAAATTCGCTCCCCGCAATCTCGCGGAGCTCGCAGTCTTCATGAAGCGGCGCTTCCCGCCTGATCCCGCGAACCGCGAGTTCCATCCGGATTCCTTCTGCATCGGCGCCGTGCTCGATTCCAAGATCGGCTCCGATCTCCTCTTCTGCGCCATCGCCTCCATCCTTTCCGAGGAGATGCCGCGCAAGTTCGCCGTCGTCCGTTGCGGAATGGACTCGGCCGTCATGGACAACCACGGCAACCTTCTCTTCCCCATCGACGACTGGCAGATCTTCTCCGCCGCCGCTGAACAGGATGCGCCCGTTCTCTGGCCGCCCGCGGCGATCCTCCGCTACATCTCCGCAATCCTTTTCGTTGCGGCGACTTCCTCCGACGGATTTCGCTATCTTTATACGATCGGCGCCCCGCTTGCTCTCTCCATCGGAGAAAAGGATCTTTCCTTTCTCCCCTACCCTTACGGAAACGGGCGCGTCTGATGCTTGCGGATCTCCATACGCACACCGTCCTGTGCAATCACGCCTCCGGCGCGCCGGAGGAATATCTTGCCGCCGCTGAACGCCGCAATTTGGCGTTCTTCGGCGTAAGCGACCATTTTCCCGCGCCCGCGGGGTATGACGAACAGTGGCGCATGAAGCCCTCGCAACTCCAGGAGTACAGAAGCCTCGTTCGCAAATTGCAAAACGCTTCCACAATGGGCGTCGCCGTCCTTTACGCTGCTGAATTCGATTACGTCCCCGGGCGCATGAACGAAGTCTGCTCCGCCCTCGACAAGGAGCCGTTCGACTACCGCATCGGATCGGTGCATTGCGTCGACGGATTCGCCTTCGACGATCCGGATTGCATCGGCGGCTGGGACGCGTTCGGACGCGACCGCGTCTGGGATCGCTATCTCGACCTTCTGCGCGAGTTCGTCGAGAAGCATTCCTTTGAAATTCTCGCTCACGCGGATCTCCCGAAAAAGTTCGGCTTCCGTCCGAGTCGTCCGGAACAGGTCGAACGCAGATTCGAAGAGATTTTCCGCATTGCGGCGGAAAAAAACATCTGTCTCGAGCTCAATACGGCGGGGCTTCGCTGCCCCTGCGCCGAAATCTATCCCGCGCCGAATCTCGTACGTCTCGCCCGCAAGGCCGGCATGCGCCTCACGCTCGCCTCGGACGCGCATAAGCCGTCCGACGTCGGACGGGACTTTGATCGAGCAATCGCGCTGGCCAAAGACTCAGGCTATTCTTCCGCATCCGTCTTCTGCTCTCGCGAACTCATTCCTATCCCCTTCGACTGACGCGGAGGAATCTCGCATTTCGAATTTACTAAGAGCTTAATTATCAGACAAGATCAAGATAAGGAGTTCCAGACGCGCATGAGCAGCAAAATCTTTGGGAAAGAATATCCCCTGCAAAAAATTTTCTGTTCAGACTTCGATTTTCAAATACCCGCCTATCAGCGTCCATACGCATGGACGGAAGCGGAAGCGACGGAACTCTTTGACGATCTTTTGGATGCATTTCTGACTAAGCAGGAAAATTATTTTCTCGGCTGCATCCTGCTTGTCAAAAATGAAAACGAGCCGCATGCTGAAGTCATCGATGGACAGCAGCGACTGACGACGCTGACCCTGCTCCTGGCATCCATTGCAAGCCGCGCAACGAAAAAAGAAGATCGCGATGATTACGCCCAATACATTATGGAACCGGGACGACGTTCGACCGGCTTGTCCGCCAAGCCCCGTCTCACGTTGCGAAAATCGGATAAGGATTTCTTTCAAAAATACATTCAGGAACTTCGTTTCGAAGAACTTTTCAAACTTCCGGAAAGCCAGTTGAAGACGGAAGCGCAACAGCATATAAAGAAAAACGCCCTTCTGTTCAAGAACAAGCTCGACGAAGCTTTTGCGAACGACGAGGAGAAAATTCTTGACTTCGGACGCGACGTTCTCACAAAATGTTTCATTGTCGCCGTCTCTTCCGCTTCAAAGGAATCCGCATTTCGCGCCTTCTCCGTCCTGAACAATCGCGGATTGGATCTGCTTCCCTGCGATGTCGTCAAGGCAGACATCATTGGAAACATCGCATCCGCAGAGCAGAATCGGTATACGGAACTTTGGGAAAGCATCGAAGAACAGACCGGGCGCGACGAATTCAATGTTCTCTTCAGCCATATCCGCATGATCTATGCAAAATGCAAGCAGAAAAGGTCCTTGATCGAAGAATTCAAAAGTCTCGTTATGAGCCGTTGCATGACGCCGGAACACTTCATCAACGACATTCTTTCTCCTTTCGCAGATCAATTCCGCATGCTCGCAAAATGCGATTTTCAAGCGAACGACGCAGCGGCAGCCCATTGCGTCAACAGAACGCTCCGCTGGCTCAGCAAAATCGACAACAAGGACTGGATGCCGCCTGCGATTCTTTTCTTCAGCAGAAATCCGAATCCGCAAGATGCGGAAATATTCGTCCGGAAGCTGGAGCGCCTGGCCTCCTTCATGTTCATCTGCTCCATGAACGTCAATCGCCGTATCGAGCGTTATGGAACGATCATTCGTCAAATAGAGAACGATCGCTGGCCTGAAAGCATCGAACTGACTCGCGAGGAAGCCGGAAAAATGCTCGAACGCATCAACGGACCCGTCTATACGGAATTGACTGCTCCAAAACGCAATTACCTGATTCTTAGGCTGGATTCCTTCGTATCGGACGGGGCGGCTCAATACGCCCCATCCACCTTGACGATCGAACATGTCCTTCCGCAGACGCCGCCTCCGGGAAGCCTCTGGCTGAGCTGGTGGCCGAATGCCCAAGAACGGGATTTCTGGCTTCATCGGATCGCTAACCTTGCGCCTCTTTCTCGCAACAAGAATTCTGAAGCGCAGAACTACGAATTTTCGATAAAAAAGAATAAGTATTTTCTAGGCCCTTCCGGCACGTCGTCTTATGCCTTGACGACGCAAATCCTGCAGACCGCAGAGTGGACGCCAAGGGTTCTGCGGGAACGACAGCTCATGCTTGTGGAGACCTTTAAGAAAAACTGGAATTTGCAAGCGGATGACGAATCCTTGTTCGATTCGATTCCGGACGCACCTGCCCAAATTCAAGAACGAACGCCGTCGCAGAGCTCTTTTTGCGAATATGCCCCCGCCTACTCCGCACAACTGCATCTCAGGCGAGATTTCTCGCTAGATCGTCCGTTGCCGAGGCAAGCGCCGGCGTCAGCCCCAAGAAAACCATTAAGCAGACTATCAGGAAGAACGCCAAGAAGAGAACGGACTTTCCCAAATTACGTCATGGAACAAATTGAGGCGTTCTACAACGAGGTCATTGCGCCGGGCGCTCCGAAGTGGACTGACTGGATTA
>CAZAAM010000181.1:0-3565 GCA_964483055.1 uncultured Victivallales bacterium | reverse complement strand
TTTGCGCATCCTGAACTTCTTTCGTCTTCCGCCCGGAACTGCGGCGCTTCTCGGAGCGGGACTTGTCTTCGGGACGCCGCTTCTCTTCTACGCCGGGACATTCTGGGAGACGACGCTTGCAACAGCGTTCGTGGTCTGGGCGGTCAACGCGCGTCTGCGGGGCCGCAGCTTTTCATCCGGACTGCTGTTTGGACTTGCGATCCTGTTCCGCGAGGAAGGATGTCTGGCGGCTCTGTGTCTTGGCGCTGCGTTTCTGCTGTTTCGCCCCAAGCCATTCCGGGAGCATGTTCTGTTTGCGGCAGGCGTCGCGATCCCGACGCTTGCGCTGTGGGCGCGCAATTTGCATGTCTACGGACATGTTCTCGGATTTCACGGAGCGGCATATCAAAGCGGATTCAGCGATCCGGCGCAGGCGTATTTTCTATATTGGTTCCGTTTCGACGCATGGGGAGCGGAAGCGCTTTGGAACGTAAGGGGCTGGCTGTTTCCGATCGCGCTGCTTCCGATCGCCGGACTGTTCCGCGGAGGGAAAACGGCGAAGAGGCTTCTGCTCTGCCTTTGCATGATTTCGTGGGCGGTTCTTTACTGGCGTCTGCTCCGCAACCCGGAAATCGTGCGATTCGCCGGGTGGAACATCGGTCTCCTTTCCAGCTCCCCGCTGCTGGCAGGCGCTTTTCTCTGCGCGCGAGATCTTCTGACGCGCGGGCCGCGCGCATTTCGAGCCCTGACTCTCTTTGCGCTCTTGTACTGCATCGTTCTGCCGCCCATTCTGACTCAGGCGGACATTGGCGTCATCTGGGGGCCGCGCCACTTTCTGCCTGTCGCGCCGATTCTGCTGCTTGCGAGTTTCGAAGGAATACGGAGGCTCAATCTGCTTCGGGGCCGGAGTCGCGCGATTCCAGCGGGGCTTTTGCTATGCGCGCTGCTGCATTCCGTCGCAGGGGAAACGGCTCTGTTCCGGCAGGCGCGGGACGCGGAACGGGCGTCGAAGGAACTGGAATCGGCGACGGAAGATCTTGTGCTGACGGACATCTTCTTCCTGCCGGAGATGACGCCCGAACTGTGGGGAAGCCGACGTTTTCTGTACGTTCGGAGCGATGCGGAACTGCCTCGCGCGCTGGAAGCGATTCGTCGCTCGGGCGAACGGCGATTCGCCATCGTGCTGACGCCGGAGTCGCAGTACGGGACGCTGACGCCGCGCGGATTGCTTTGGCTGGACGGCGCGACCGAGGCGGACGGGGATCCGATTCGCTGCCGGACTTCGCCGGGTTCGTTTCTGAATTTCAACGTCTATCCGACCCGATTGAGGGAGTAGGACAAGGAAACAACAAAAAAGAGGAGGGGAAACGATGAAAAAAACGATTGCAACGGCGCTTGCGCTGTGCGGACTGAGCTTGAGCGGATTTGCGCAATTTCCTGTCAGCGTGACATTCGACGACGATGTCAAGACAGGGTTCGTCAGCGAGGAGGAATGTCCATGGACGCCGCTTCAGTTCGGGGTGTTTCCAGGACCGCAGATCTTCGATTCGAAAACGGACGTGTACGGAATCGCGGCGGACATTCTTCTGATGAAGCAGAAGCGCGTGTACGGGATTGCAGTTGCGCCGTTGAACGGCGTGAAGGAAAGCGCAGGGATCAAGATCGGAGCGATCAGCAGCGTATGCGAGCAAAACGACGGTCTTTCGATCGGGGCGCTGCTCGACGCCACGCGACGGAATCGCGGCGTGACAATCGGTCTGATCACGCTGACGAACGAGAACGAAGGGCTTCAGATCGGTCTGATCAATATCTGCACGTCCTCAAAGCGCATTCCGATTCTTCCGTTGCTGTCGTTCCCGTTCGAGAGTCTTTTCTTCAAGGAATCTCCGCAATGACGCCGCGGAGCGCCTCCCTGTAGGCCTCCAGCTTCTTCTCGAAGGAGAACATGGCGGCGGCCGGGCTGGTGGACGGCATGCGAAGTATGCGGAGGTCGTCTCTGCGGAACAGCTCCGGAAATGCGCGCCGGAGGTGTTCGCAGGACGCCGTCCCGTTGCAAAGGATCAGGCGGATGCGCGGACACCGCGCGAGAAGGGCCGGAATATCGTTCGGCTCCGGATCGACGATGTCGGAATCGAGACTTCCCTTTCGTCTGCATGCGCCGAGGGAATCCCACAGCGCGACGCCGCGATTCCGGAGGACGCGCAGACGCGCTTCGTACTCCATGGCGGGATCGAAGCGGAGAAGCGCGCCCATGATCTTCCAGAACGCATTGCGCGGAAAGGCGTAGTATTGTCCCTTGCGGAGCGATTCCGCGCCGGGCATGGATCCGAGGATCAGGACGCGCGCATTGTCGTCCGCGCTCGGCGGGAAGGAGCGGAGAGTCGATTCCGTATTCATCAACCGCATTCTTTTTCTGCGAAAAAGCCGCCGGAGTCGAAGCGGACTCCGGCGGCCGACTTTTCTTGAAGAATGTTTTTCTGCGGATTACCGGGCTTCCGGAGCCGGAGCCGAAGCAAGCTCCTTTGCGGAGACGGCGGTGGCGAACGACTTGCCGTCCGAGAATGAGACATTGGTTTCAAGCGTGAACTTTCCGACTTCGAAGGCCTGAACCAGATTGGCGTTCTTGCGCGTCTCTTCCAAAACCTTCAGGCGGAAATCATCCGGCTTCATGGCAGGCGCGGGCTCATCCAGCTTGATGAAAAGGCGGATGAGGCGCTTGTTGATGTCGGTTTCGACCTTGACGATTCCATTTTCGCCAGTCTTCTGAATTAAGGAGTTCGCCACGGCATAGAAAATTTCGTCCTCAGACATAGAAGGCTTTTGCGCTTGTTCCTGCGTCTGCGCCTGTTCCTGCGTCTGCTGATCCTGAGAGAAGCCCGGCGCCGCGAAAAGGAGCGCGGAAGAGGCCGTGATGGTCAAAACGGATTTAAGACTCTTCATGGTTCGATCCTTTCTCTATGTTTCGTCCTTGCTTTGGATAAAAAATACTCTTCTCCCGCCGATTTGTCAAGTGAAAAACGGAAAAAGGAGTATGCCGCGTTCGACCAAAGCCCTCGGAAAGCCGCACGGAGAAAAATCATTTTCCGCTCGAAAAAAAGGGAACGCCGACGCGCCGGAGACGGTCTTTGAAAAGAAGGCGAAGCCGCACGAAGTTCCTTCATGCGCATGTCATCCCTTCGGTTGAATGCGAGCGGCTTCTCCTGAAAACGTTTCTTCATCCAACGGAAAGG
The DNA here is from genome assembly GCA_964483055.1 of uncultured Victivallales bacterium. GTDB lineage: Bacteria > Verrucomicrobiota > Lentisphaeria > Victivallales > UBA1829 > UBA1732. The sequence continues at coordinate 356 of CAZAAM010000181.1, read as the reverse complement.
AAGACGCAATGACCTCTTCGACATCGACGCCGCGCAATCCCGGCATTGAACTGGCGCGCATTTTCTCAATGATGTTCGTCGTGCTCGCCAACATCGTGAATCTCGGAGGGATTTGGATCGCAGCGGAGCCGCACAGCGCGCAAGATGCGGCTTGCGCTTTTCTGTATGCGCTCGGCGCCTGCGGCCTGAACTGCTACGCCATGATCAGCGGCTTCGTCGGGGTCGGCAGCCCTTATCGGCCTTGGAAGATTCTTCCGCTTTGGCTTCAGACGCTGACGACAGGACTTGCCGTCGTCCTTGCGTTCGCGATCGCCGCGCCCGGCAAGATCGTCGGGGAAGACTGGCTGACGGCCAGC
>CAZAAM010000180.1:0-3592 GCA_964483055.1 uncultured Victivallales bacterium | reverse complement strand
GGATCTGGGGAACGCCGTCAATTATAATGAGATCTACGCGCAGCTCAAGTCGCTGAACTTGTCAATTTATACGCCGTCGAATTACATACAGCCGTCAAGGATGGCAAAGTACGTCGACATGACCCGCCACAAGGGGACAAGCCTGACGCAGCAGGGCCGCGAGGAAGGCATTCGGCGCCTGATGAGCATCAATCTGCTCAAGCGGCTGGAAAGTTCGGCGCATTCCTTCCGGCTGACGATTGACCGAATCAGGAAGCTGATCGAAGAAGTCCTCCAAACCATTGACGGCTATCGGTTCGGCCGCGGAACTGTCGAGCTGCCGGAGGCGCCTGACAGAGGAGATTTTGACGACGACGACCAGAACACGGACTTTTTCTCCGTCGGGAAAAAGGTGAAAATCGACCTTGCCGATATGGACTATCTGTCCTGGAGGCGGGAGCTGGAAAGCGATGCGGAAAACTTGGAGCGGCTGAGCCTCATGGTCGCCGACATCACGCCGGAGCATGATGCGAAGCTGCAGACGCTGCTGGATCTTATTCGGAAGAAAATAGAGCGCCCCGTCAATCCCGGCAATCGGAAGATCATTATTTTCACGGCCTTTTCCGACACCGCCGACTATCTGTATGACAATGTCAGCCGGTTCGCCAAAGAAAAATTCGGACTGGAGACGGCGGAGATTACCGGGGATGTGGATGGACGGACCACGGTGCGAAAGCTCCGGTCGGATATCAATACCGTGCTGACCTGCTTCTCTCCGGTGTCCAAAGGAAAAGCGCTGCTCATGCCGGACAGTGCGGACGAACTGGATATCCTCGTCGCCACCGACTGCATTTCCGAAGGGCAGAATCTGCAGGACTGCGATTATCTGATCAATTACGACATCCACTGGAATCCCGTCCGCATCATTCAGCGGTTCGGGCGCATCGACCGCATCGGAAGCAAAAACGACCATATCCAGCTTGTGAATTTCTGGCCGGACATGGATCTGGACGAATACATCAATCTGAAAAGCCGGGTCGAAACGCGGATGAAGCTTGCCGTCATGACCTCCTCGGGCGATGACGATCTCATCAATGCGGAAGAAAAAGGCGATCTGGAATACCGCCGGGCGCAGCTGAAGCGCCTCCAGGAGGAAGTCGTCGACATCGAGGACATGACCAGCGGCGTCTCCATCATGGATCTGGGGCTGAACGATTTCCGGCTCGACTTGCTGGAATACATGAAGAAGAACGATGATATCGGGACGGCGCCGAAAGGACTGCATGCCGTCGTCGGGCGGACGGAGGACGCCCCCGCCGGGGTCATCTTCGTCCTGCGGAACATCAACGACAGCGTGAACGTCGACAATCGAAACCGCATCCATCCTTTCTATCTGGCGTACGTCGGCGGAAACGGCGAGGTCGTCTGCGACTATCTGAATCCGAAGCGGCTGCTGGACGCCATGCGGCTGCTCTGCCGCGGGAAAAGCGAACCGATCAAGGAGCTGTGCCGGAGATTCAATCGGGAAACCGACGACGGACGCCATATGGAAGAAGTCTCCGCGCTCCTTTCCGAGGCGATCCGTTCCATCATCGCCGCCAAGGAAGAAAGCGACATCGACAGCCTGTTCAAAAGCGGCGGCACGACCGCCCTCCTGTCTGCCGTATCGGGGCTGGATGATTTTGAGCTCATCTGTTTCCTCGTGGTGAAATAAGGAGGACTTTTCATGTACGGCTTCCCCGAAGCAACGGAATACGGCAAATTGATTCCAATACGGACATTCCATGAAAACATGGAGATCGCGCCGGCGCTGGAAAGGATGTTCAACGAGCAGATCCGCAGCATCTGTTGGAAAAACAAGCTGGCCCCATGCACGCTGCCTGCGGCGGCGGGAGAAGCCGTGTCCGAAATGGAAATCTTCGAAATAAGGCTGAACTCGCCGCGGCTTGACGAAGCGGTCCTGCGCCGGATCGACAAGGGAATCCCGTACCATATCCTTTTCATTTTGACCTATGAAGACAGGGCGCAGGCTTGGATCGGGTGCAAGGAAGCGGACGGGGAAGGCGCGTTCAAAGCGGGACGGTACTATCATACGGAGTGGATGCCGCAGGAAAAGCTGCAGTTCCGCATAGACGGATTGAATATGGACGCCGTTTACGAGAGCCTTGTGCGGCAAGTCGCAGGGGAGGCGCTGCGGGCGAATTCCGGCGACAGCTTGAAGGATGCCGTCGCAAGGGATGAACGACGGCGGCGCCTGGAAAAGCGGATCGCCGCGCTGGAAACGAAAATACGCAAAGAAAAGCAGCTCAACCGGCGGATGGAAATCCATCGAGAGCAGAAAAGATTGAAAAAAGACTTGGGGGAGCTTTAGTGGATGAACCACGATGAAACAGTAAGGAAAATACTTTCGAGCAGAACTGCTGCGGGGACTTTGAAAAGTCGTGAAAGCAACACAGTTGAGTTCAAGGAATCTTTCAATAAAAGCAGCATTGCCAAATATGCAAAGACTATGGCTGCATATTCCAACAATCGTGGCGGGTATATTATTTTTGGTGTTAAAGATAATCCTCGAACGATTGCGGGCTTGAAACAAGAAAATTTTGAGAATATTAGTCAGGCACAATTCACGGAGGCAATAAACTCGCTGTTTGCGCCTGCGATGGAATGGGATTACGGTACACTTGTCATAGAAATTCCTGCAACTGATGGGACAGGCACACTAAAAGCCCTAAAAATCGGATGGATTTATACATCGGAAGCCGAATATAAGCCAATCATAGCTCAAAAACCAAACGATGGCGAGAAAATAAACAGCGGTGATGTCTACTACCGCTATCGTGCGAGAAGCGAGAAGATAAAATTTGCCGAAATGAGCCGTATCATTGAAAAACGCACAGCAAAAGAGAAAGAAGGATTACTAAAACTTCTTGAGGTGATTCGCAAGAGTGAAACGGCCAACCTTGGTATTGTCAACTACTCCAACGGGAAAATTACTACGCCCTATGGCGTAGATTTCGCATTTGATCGGAAGCTTGTAAGACAAGTTTTGAAAAAAGCAAAATTCATCAACGACGGAAGTTTTAATGAAACGGATGGAATTCCCGTGATTAAGGTTACAGGCAATATTGATTTGGCTGAGGAGGTTCCCGTTCCGGAGGGGAATCCAGATGAAACACATCCGTATATCCAAAAACAGCTTGCCGAAAAATTAGGCATAAGCACACAGAATCTATATGCGTTGATTTGGCATTACAGAATGAAGGAAGAAAAAAAATACCATCTTGAAATTACCACTTCTAAGAGCGGAAAGATACATAAATTTTCAGATTTTGCACTACAATTTTTGGAAGAAAAACTCAAAGAGTTGCAAGAGGATCCTGACGATTATGCCGCAATTCGTACAGCATATAGAAATCGAAACAAAGTAGGAGGCAACGCATAATGGGGAAGATGAAATTTGAAACTCCCGATCTCATATCGGAGAACATAGACAAAATCGCTGCTCTGTTTCCCAATTGCGTGACGGAAATGCGGGATGAGAAGGGAGAACTCAAGCGCGGCATCAACTTTGACATGCTCCGGCAGATGCTTTCCCCGGACGTCATAGAAGGGG
>CAZAAM010000179.1:0-3705 GCA_964483055.1 uncultured Victivallales bacterium | reverse complement strand
GGAATCGGCGATGCGTTCGATCTGGCGCGCTCATATCGGAACAGCGAATCATAGCCGGGACTGTGGAACGAAAGAAGGAAGTCCAAATCGAACCCCGCGGCGACCGCGCTTGCCGGATCGCTCCACTCCGCAACGAGAATCGCCTCCGGCCACTTCCGCTTCATCCAGTCCCGATAATCTTGCCAAAGCTCCGTCAGCCCCTGCAGGCGCAGCGCCGGATCGTTCGCACGCACTAGAGATGACGCCATGTCCACGCGGAAGCCGTCGCATCCCATCTCCAAATAATGCCGCATCACGTCCCGCATTGCTTCCCGCGTCGCAAGCGCGTCCGGATGATTCGTCGCGACCTGCCAGGAGCAGCCGGGCGCGGGATCGACGAATCCGTAGTTCAGCGCGGGCTGACAATAGAAGAAATTGATCATGTAGAATCCGTTGCGGCCGCTTGGCCAGCCGCCGATGAAGCGAAAGCCGCGCTGATCGTCGTCCCATCCGTTCGTCCACATGTATCGGCCGCTGAATTCATTCCGCTCCAGCTCCGACGACTTTCGGAACCATTCGCTCTCCACGGACGTATGCCCCGCCACCAAATCCAGAAGGACTTTCAGTCCGCGCGCGTGCGCCTCCTTGATGAGACGGCGCAGATCCTCTTCCGTCCCGTACCGCGCAGCGATCTTGAAATAGTCCCGCACGTCATATCCGGCGTCCAGAAAAGGCGAATCGTAGATTGGGTTCAACCAGATCGCCGAAACGCCAAGACTCTTTACATAGTCCAGACGTTCAATGATTCCTCGCAGATCCCCGATGCCGTCTCCGTTCGAGTCTTGAAAGCTCTGCGGATAAATCTGGTAGAACACTGCGTTTTCCACCCATTTCGGCGGCGCATGACGCATGGCCTTTTCTCCTTTTTCCTGTTCGATTCCTGATGCTGCGGCAACGGATTCCGTCTTCGCTGCGCCGTTCTGCGCATGAAGCGGCAGCAGCAAGGCCGCCGCAAGCGGAAGAGCGATCTTCCACCTTGCGAATGCGCCTCTCGTCATGATCTCATCATCCTTGCTCGTTCTTTTCCATCATTCCTGATTGTTCTGTGCGGCATATCGCGTTTCGCCGTGTCGCTTCCGCTCATCGGGGAAAAGCGGCATGCGCGAATTTTCCTCAGGGTTGCGCACGCGCGAAACGACAATCCTGCAACGAAGAAATTTTGCAGCGAGCCCGCGGTTTTGGCATGACGATTCGCTCATGACCGTGACCGTCCCTTCCGGATCGCTCATCGCGACGGAAGCGTCCGAATCGGATTTGCGAATTCGTTCCCGGCAGTGAATATATCGCGAAATCCCTTGTTTTGCAAACGCTTTCCGTCGTTCCTGACCGCTTTTTTTCGGAATCTTTCTTTTCCGTTCGGTGCGCGCGCCGCGCGCGCAACATGAAACGCTTGATAAAATAAAAAAGGGAGGTCTGGAAGGAAGAGGATGGAGAAAATAAGGAAATGGGGTGGATGACGAGACTTGAACTCGCGACCTCCTGGGCCACAACCAGGCGCTCTAACCAACTGAGCTACAACCACCATGAATGCGCAATACGCCGCACATGCCATTGTTCGGGAGGCGACGCTTGCGAAAAATGTTTTTTAATATACTATGAATCCTTCGAATTGTCAAGCGCGTTTCCCGTTTTTCGACGAGGATTTCGTAAAACGGTTCGCTGTCCGCCGGAACGCCTTGCATCTCGAAGCGCGCCTTGCTGGAGAGAAGCGTTCCGACGCCGCAGTTTCTTCAGCATGAAAATCTGCGTTTTTTTCTCATTTTCGCTTGACAAAACTGCGCCTGCATGCGATTGTTTAAATAATGAATATTTTTTCAATCTTTTAAACAAACAGGTTTCCCGGAGACTCCCTTATGAAGGAACTGACGGAAAGACAACGCGCGATCTTGAGCTTTATCCAAGATTTCATGCAAAAGGAAGCCATGCCGCCTACGATCACCGAAATCGCTGCGCATTTTCAGATCAAGACCTCGACCGTGTTCACGCATATCATCGCCTTGCAGAAAAAGTCCGTCCTGACGCGCACGGCGAAGGCGCGCGACTTGCGCCTCGCCGCGTCCGCCGATGCGGAAGAGGCGCGCCTGACCTGTCGCAATCCGCTCGTGCCATGCGCGAAAGGCGCATTCCGCAACTCCCGTCGCTCCGCAAAATTCAAGGCGCTCCTCAACGACAGGATATTCCCTTTTCGGATTCCGAATCGCAACATTCGCATCCCGACGGAATTCGATATGCGACCGGACGATCTTGCCTTGCTTCTCCCCGTCGAGGATGTCGGCATCGAATCGAACGCTACGCTTTGGCAATGTGCGGCGACCGGGGAATACCGCTTTGCCAGCCGTGAGGGAATCGCGCGCGAAGTCCTCGAGAACGGCGACGCGTCTTCATGGCGTCCGATCGGCGTTTTGGTCGGATTTCAACGCGCCATACGCCCACGCCGTTTCCTTCCATGAAGCGAACGACGGAGAAGAGTCGCCCTTTTCGCCCCCTGCGCGCGGAGGCGTTCATCCTCGTTCTATTCGCTGGTCGCGCGTCACGCGGATCCGCATTCGACATCCGTCGCGTTTGCGCGACGAAACGCCATGCATTGCATCGGCGCCTCATCCTTCCGAACGCGCGGCGCAAGTTGATTTTTCGCATCCGAGCGCTAGATTATAAAGTCTTCTTGCGCCCGGATGGCGAAATGGCAGACGCAACAGACTTAAAATCTGTTACCTTCATGGTGTGCGGGTTCGACCCCCGCTCCGGGCATTTTCGTTGCAGAATCACTTCCGCGGCGCGAAGGGCGAGACGCCTCGCGGCGGAATGCGACGCCAATCACTCCTCCGTTCGTCCGGATTCCAGCGTCTCCCTCGCGGGAAAAACCAACTCCGACGGCAGAAGATTCGAAAGAGGACGGAGCAGGCGCTCGGAAAGGCTGCGGATGCGCAGCAGCGTGAAAAGTCCGATTCGAGCGGTTTCAACCAGTGCGCAAAGGCAGTAGACGACCAGCGTCGCGCCCAGCGTGAGAAGCGTCATCGAAAGAACCGGGAGCTCCGCAAGATTGGCAAACGCGTCGGGCAAAAAGAGATTCCGCAGAAAAACAGGCTGGGAATGGATCAGAAAGACTCCGAAGCTCGCCGATCCGAAAAGAAAGATCCATTTGCGGAGAACGGGATTGGACGTTCGAACGTTGCAGAGAGCCGCAACGAAGAGGAACGACGCAAGAGCCGTCAGCGGCGAGTCGCAGCCGAATGCGGCGCGCTTCGCAGTCGAGGGACGCAGATGCGACATCAGGATTTCGAATCCGCCCATTAAAATCAGCGCTGCGAGGAACAAGAGCAGATTCCGCGCTCTGCTGCGCAGCAGAAGCCAGCGTTCGCCGTCCAGACGAAGACAGCCGCCGGCAAGATAAAGCAATGCCAGCCACAGCGACCCGCGGCCGAAGTTCAGCGCGAAAAGATCGTCTCCGATCCAAATGCGCCGCGCCGTCGGCAAAAGCGTCGCAATGAAGAAGACTGCTCCGATCAGAGCAAGACGACCGCGCGCCGTCAGCGCCGTCAGCAGAAGATTCAGGAACGGAAAAAAGAAGAAGATTCCGAAATAGGCCGTCACGTACCAGTACTCGTCGGTCGTGATCGGCAGGCTGGCCGTCAGCCAGGCTTCCCCGACGAGCTTGCCGGGCGCGGC
>CAZAAM010000178.1:0-3714 GCA_964483055.1 uncultured Victivallales bacterium | reverse complement strand
GACCCGCATGCCGAAGGTGCAGGATACGGCGAAGGCCATCTTCGGACATGATCCCCACAAGGGCGTCAATCCGGACGAAGTGGTCGCGGCAGGCGCGGCGATTCAGGGCGGCGTTCTCAGCGGAAATGCCAGTCTCGGCGATGTCGTTCTTCTGGACGTCACCCCGCTTTCCCTCGGCATCGAGACCTTGGGCGGCGTGACGACCCGCCTGATCGAACGCAACACCACGATCCCGACTCGAAAGAGCGAAATTTTCAGCACCGCCGCGGACAATCAGCCCTCGGTCGACATCCACGTTCTTCAGGGCGAGCGCAACATGGCGAAGGACAACAAGACGATCGGGCACTTCCGTCTGGACGGCATTGCGCCGGCGCCGCGCGGCGTCCCGCAGATCGAAGTCGCATTCGATATCGACGTCAACGGCATCCTGAACGTCACGGCGAAGGACCTGGGAACCGGCAAGGAACAGAAGATTACGATTACCGCCAGCAGCGGACTTTCCGAGCAGGACATTCAGCGCATGGTCAACGACGCCAAGGCGCACGAGGACGAGGACCGCGCCGCCAAGGAGAAGATCGAAGTCAAGAACCACGCCGATTCGATGGTCTATCAGACTGAAAAGCAGCTCAAGGAGTTCGGCGACAAGATCCCGGCTTCCGTCAAGGATCCTGTGACCTCGCTCGTCGACCAGTTGAAGAAGGAGATCGAAAAGGACGACACCGAAGCGATGAAGTCCACCATGAAGCAGCTGGAAGAGAAGCTCATGGCGATCGGGCAAGCCGTCTATCAGCAGCAGCAGGCGCAGCAGCAGGCCGCCGGAGGACCTGGCGCGCAGGGCGCTGAACCGCAGCAGGATCGCAAGAATGACGACGGCGTCGTGGATGCGGAGATCGTTGACGACGGGAAGTAAATCCGGAACGGACTTGGGCCGACGGCGCGCGCAAGCATGCCGCCGCCCTTTTCCTTCCAATCGAACGAACGAATATCAGTCAAGCCATTTACATCAACCCCAATGCATTAGGAGAAACAAACATGGCAAATTGCAACATTAAGCCGCTGGGCGATCGCGTTCTCGTCGAACCGATCGAAGAAGCTGAAGAAATCAAGGGCGGAATCTATATTCCGGACGCAGCCAAGGAAAAGCCGCAGTCCGCGAAAGTCATCGCGCTCGGAACCGGAAAACTCGACGACGATGGAAAGAAGATTCCCTTCGAAGTCAAGGAAGGCGATACGGTTCTGACCAGCAAATACGGCGGAACGGAAATCAAGATCAACGACAAGACCTACAAGATTCTCAGCGCGAGCGACATCCTCGCCGTTCTCTGCTGACGCAGGATTCTTCCATTTACGCAAACATTTTAAGGAGATTATTCTATCATGTCCGCGAAACAGATGCTTTTCAACGATGAAGCGCGCCGCCAGCTCCTCGCCGGCGTCGAACAGCTTTCCGCCGCCGTCAAGGCGACTCTCGGACCGCGTGGCCGCAACGTCGTCCTCGACAAGAAGTTCGGCTCCCCGACCATCACCAAGGACGGCGTCAGCGTCGCCAAGGAGGTCGAGCTCCAGAATCCGTACCAGAACATGGGCGCCCAGATGGTTCGCGAAGTCGCCAGCAAGACCAGCGACGTCGCCGGCGACGGCACCACCACCGCCACCGTCCTCGCGGAAGCCATCTTCAAGCAGGGCCTTAAGAACGTCACCGCCGGCGCCAATCCGATGTGCCTCAAGCGCGGCATCGACAAGGCCGTCGCCGCCATCGTCGAGGATCTTGACAAGCTGAAGAAGGACGTCAACGAAAGCTCCCAGGTCGAACAGGTCGCCACCGTTTCCGCCAACGGCGACAGCGAGATCGGCAAGATCATCGCCAGCGCCATGGACAAGGTCGGCAAGGACGGCACCATCACGGTCGAGGAAGGCAAGACCATCGAAACCTCTCTTGACGTCGTCGAAGGCATGCAGTTCGACAAGGGCTACCTTTCCCCGTACTTCATCAACAACGCCGAGGAAATGACCTGCGCTCTTGAGAATGCCTACATCCTCATTCACGAGAAGAAGATCAGCAATCTCAACGACATGCTTCCGCTCCTCCAGGCCGTTGCCAAGACCGGGAAGCCGATGCTCATTATTGCGGAGGACGTTGAAGGCGAAGCCCTCGCCACCCTCGTCATCAACAAGATGCGCGGCACTCTCAACATCTGCGCCGTCAAGGCGCCGGGCTTCGGCGATCGCCGCAAGGCCATGCTCGAAGACATCGCCATCCTTACGGGCGGCACGCTGATTTCCGAAGACCTCGGAATCAAGCTGGAATCCGTCGGACTCGACAAGCTCGGCCAGGCCAAGCGCATCACCGTCGAGAAGGAGAACACCACCATCGTCGAAGGCGCCGGCAAGCAGAGCGACATCCTTGCTCGCGTCAATCAGATCCGCAAGCAGATCGAAGACACCACCAGCGACTATGATCGCGAAAAGCTGCAGGAACGCCTCGCCAAGCTCGCCGGCGGCGTCGCCGTCATCAACGTCGGCGCGGCCACCGAGACCGAGATGAAGGAAAAGAAGGCGCGCGTCGAGGACGCTCTCCATGCGACCCGCGCGGCCGTCGAAGAAGGCATCGTCCCCGGCGGCGGCGTCGCGCTCCTCCGCGCCGTCAAGGCTCTTGATTCCGTCAAGGCTTGCGGCGACGAAGCCGTCGGCGTCGAAATCGTCCGCCGCGCCGTCGAAGAGCCGCTCCGCACCCTCGCGGCCAACGGCGGCTTCGAAGGCAGCGTCATCGTCGACAAGGTCCTCGCTGGATCCGGCGCGGAAGGCTTCGACATCGCCACCGGCGAATATGTCGACATGCTCAAGGCCGGCATCATCGACCCGAAGAAGGTCACGCGCAGCGCCCTGCAGAACGCCGCGTCCATCTCCGGACTCCTCCTTACCACGGAATGCCTCATCACCGAGATTCCGGAAAAGGAAAAGCCGGCCGCTCCCGACATGGGCGGCATGGGCGGCATGGGCGGCATGATGTAATTCATCCCGTCCGGACATGGACGCCGCAGCGCGCCGCCCTGCCATGGGGCGGCATGACGCGAGCCCGTCCAGTCGCGAACCGATCGGAGCGCTTTCCCGGATTCGGGGAAGCGCTCCTTTTTCGTCCTGCGAATTGCGGGAGACGTGCTTTTTTTGATCCGCCATGATTCCATGCGTTCTTCCGCCGTCTTCTTCGGCGAGTCGCAACGGAATCCGCCTTCTTTCGCGACCGCGATTGAATTCTCCGAAAAACGTGCTAATGTTACGAAACATCAACAACTGGACGGAGAAACGATGGAACGGGAACGGCAAATCGTCAGCAGAAAGCGCGTCGCGGATCACGGCGAAGTTCTTACCGGCCGCCGCGAAGTCGAAGCAATGCTGGATTTGGTGAAACGGGAAACGGAGCGGATCGAATCGCGTTTTCTAGAACCCGCCTGCGGCACAGGAAACTTTCTCATTGCGATTCTGGAGCGCAAGATCGCCGCTGTCGAACGAAAGCTCGTTCGTACGGAGAAGCATTTGAAAAAATCGGAAAAGCGCATCGGCTGGAAAGCCGTACTCTTTGAGCCCGATTCGTTGCTTGCGCTCGGTTCCATCTACGGCATAGACATTCTGCAGGACAGCCTCGAGATCGCCAAAAGCCGCCTTTTCTCCTTTTATAAGGCCGCCTATCGAAGGATTGTCGAAGCGGAGCCGCCC
>CAZAAM010000177.1:0-3748 GCA_964483055.1 uncultured Victivallales bacterium | reverse complement strand
AGCGCAATCGCGACGTCGTCGAGCTTGTACTTTCCGTACGTGGAATCCCAGTCGCAACGGACGAGCTCGACCTTGTCGAAGCCGCTTTCGCGAAGCATGTCGCGCGTCTCGCGCATGTACTCCGCATCGTTGCCGAAGCATCCGTATTCGTTTTCAACCTGAACGAGCAGAATCGGTCCGCCATTCTGAATCTGCAGCGGAGCGAGCTGCTTTCCGACCTCCGCAAGCCATTTCTTCGTGCGTTCGCGGAAGAGCGAGTCTTGGAAGGTGCGGATTCGGAGGTCCTGCTTCTTCAGCAGCCACCAGGGCAGTCCGCCCATGTCCCATTCCGCGCAGACGTAGGGACCCGGGCGCACGATGCAGTACATGCCGTTCTTTTGGATCAGACGGACGAATTCCGCGACGTCGCGGTCGCCTTCGAAATTGAATTCGTCCATCTTCTCCTCATGGTAGTTCCAGAAGAGATAGATGCAGATCGTGTTCATGCCCAATGCCTTCGTCATCTTGATGCGATGCTCCCAGTACGGCTTCGGGATGCGCGGATAATGCAATTCTCCGGCGCGCAGGACGAACGGCTTTCCGTTCAACAGGAATTCACCCTTTCCTACGCGGAAGTCGTTCTTGCCGGCGGGACGTCCGTCCGTATCGGCGGGGGAGGCGGCGAAGGACGTTGCGCAGATCAGTCCTCCCGCAGCCAGGGATGCGATTGCCTTAGACATGGAAAACAACCTTCTCTTCATGGTCTTTTGCTTTTTTGTTTTGTTTATCTTTGAATGGGGCGGAAAACGAAATCGAACACGAGAGTGTCCGCGAGCTTGCATTTGTATTTATCCAATGGCGCCGGTCCGCAGGCGTCTCCGCCGAGTCCGGACTGGAAGGCGTCGACGTGGAGGATCGTCTTTCTGTCGGAAGGCGGAAGACGGCTGGCGGGACCCGCGGCCTCAAGCTCGAATTCGGTCCAGGGACTGGCGGAGAATTCGAATCCTCCTTTGGAGAGGGAATCGACGCGGAAGCCGAACCCCTTGTCGTTGAAGAGTTCGACGGACTCCGTTCCCATGCGGTTGCCGTAGAACTGCGCCCGGGTATTGGGTTCGATCATTTCCTCGACGGTGGTGCGGAAGAGATCGAACCATGCGGAAGCATTCCGGTCGCAGTAGTTTTCATGGGGACCGCAGCCAAGGTATTCCACGTTGCGGAAGTCCGCCGGGAGCCGGAAGACGAATCCGAGACGCGGGAGATCATAGTTCGGATCGAAGGGCGGAATCGTATTGCGCATGCGGACGGAACCATCGGGAAGGACGTTCCATTCCGTGGTCCACTTGATCTTGACGGATCCGCCTTCGGTTTCGTAGTCCGCCTTAGCGGAGAAGACGCCGTTTTCCAATTTCGATTCGAAGGATTTGCAGACGGTCTTCATCTGTCCGATCTTCCTGCGGTCGCGGTCGCGAAGCCATGCGTCGTTGTCGCCGCGCGCGCGGTGGATGGAGAATGCGAGCGCGCGTTCTCCCGCCAGGATGGTCTTTCCGTCATAGACGAAGGAATCGATGAGTCCCTTGCGGAAAGCGAGCGAGAAGTTCGCTCCTTTGACAGTGCAGTTCATGCCGGAGCCGACAAGTTCCAAGGCGCCCTTCGTTTCAGGCAAGGAGGCGACGTCGCGTTCGCCAGGGAAGAATTCGAACGCGATCGCCTTGCGTTCGGCGTTTGCAAGGTCGCCCTTTGCAATCAGATCTTCGGGGACGCTTCCGGCGTCGAAGACCATGACGAGGACGTTCGGATTCGCAAGGCCGGCGGGAACCCGGAATTCGAATTCGGCGGATTCTCCAGGCTTCAGATCGGGAATCTGGAAGGCGGTCGACGGCTTTTCTTTCGAACCGGTGACGAACGCATAGGCGATCGCGCCGGAGAGCGTCTTATGGAAGTATTTGTTCAGAATGGAGAAGCGGAAGACTCCGTTCTCCGCGGAGAGCTTTTTGAAGCGGAGATATTGATAGACTTTCTTGAGCTCGCGGAGCTTCGCGCTTTCCTGACGGTCCGGGTAGATGATTCCGTCGTCGCAGAAATTGCCGCTCTGAGGTTCGTCTCCGAACATGCCGCCGTAAGCAAAGAAATGTCCGGTGAAGGGCGCCGCCTTGGCGAAGCCCGTCTTTTCGTCGTATTTCGCACGGATGCTGTGGCTGACCCATTCCCAGACGCAGCCGCCGATCAGGCGCGGATGCTTTTCGAAAAGATCCATGTATTCCTGAAAGTTGCCGAGCGCGGGACCCATGGCATGCGCATATTCGCTGACGAAGAAGGGCTTCTTTTTCCCGTTGGAGCCCGTCTTGTCGAGATTGCTGCACGAAGGATACATGCAGCCGCCCATGTCGACCGCGTCCGTGTTTTCGTCTCCGAATTCGTTGGCGTGTATGAGCCGCGTCTTGTCCAAAGCGCGGATCGCCTTCGAGGCTGCGATCAGATTCTTGGTCTTGCCTCCGAATCCATTCTCGTTGCCGAGACTCCAGAAGATGACGGAAGGATTGTTCTTCAGACGATGGAATGCATTCAGATTGCGTTCGACGTACGGCTGCTCCCACGCGGGATCGTCCGTCAGATTCGTATGACCGTGGGTTTCCAGGTTCGCCTCGGCAACGACGTAGAGACCTAGCTTGTTGCAGAGGTCGTAAAGAACCGGCGCATTCGAGTAGTGCGACGTGCGAACCGTATTGACGTTGTTCGCCTTCATCATGCGCAGATCAAGCTCGACAATCTCCTCGGGGACGGCGCGTCCGTAGTCCGGATGCGTGTCATGCCGATTCACGCCCTTCAGAATGACTTCCTTGCCGTTGACAAGCAGTTGATATTGCGGTCCGACTTCTATTGTGCGGAATCCGATGTCGGCGGCAATCTTGTCGTCTCCGAGCGTCGCTTCGAAGCGGTAGAGTTCCGGCGTTTCCGCCGTCCACGCCGCGACGGATGGAATTCGACCGGAAATTTCGACCGGGATTTCTTCGCCCGGCTTTACGACGACATCCTGAGAGCCGGAAAGGACGGTCTTGCCGTCGCGCGTCAGCTTCCAGTCGATCTTGGAGGACGCTTCCTTGTCGGAATAGTTTTGAATGAAGAGTTCGCCTGCAAGCGTTCCGTCCTTGTAGTCGTTTTCAAGCCCGGCGCGCAGGAACAGATCGCGGATTGTCAGATCCTGCGTATGGAAAAGCGTCACGTCCCGGAAGATCCCGTTGTGGCGGAAGAAGTCCTGATCCTCCAGGTAGGAGCCGTCGCACCAGCGCGGAACGCGCACTGCGATGAGATTCTTCCCCGGCTTGAGGAACTTCGTCAGATTGAATTCATCCGAAGAAAAGGAATCCTCGGCATAGCCGACGAACTTGCCGTTGATCCACAGGTGAAATGCAGGCTCCACTCCGTCGAAACGGATGAAGACCTGTCCCGACTTCAGCCATTTCTCCGGCACGTCGAACGTCCGCCGGTAATAGCCGACCGCATAGCGTTCGCGTACTGCCAGCCATCCTTCCGGCGGCTCCGTCGTCACGCGCGGAGGATCGATTGTGAACGGATAACGCCAGTTCGTATAGATGGGCGTGCCGTAGCCTTGGATCTGCCATGAGCTCGGAACGGTGATCGCGTCCCATTTCGCATCGTCGAAGTCTTCCGACTGGAAGTCGATCGGACGCGCCTCGGGCTTCTCCTCGTAGTTGAATTTCCACTTTCCATTCAGCAGAATGCGTTCGGCTGGCACGGCGCAGTCGGAACG
>CAZAAM010000176.1:0-3786 GCA_964483055.1 uncultured Victivallales bacterium | reverse complement strand
CTCCCCTTCTACAAGCCCCATGAGGGCTGGTGCGAATCTCTTTGCGACTCTCTCGCTCATCTGCGCTCGTGGCTTCACGAGCACGGCTCCTCGCTTCGCGTCATCCTGGCCAACGACGGCTCCCCGCTGGAATTCTATCCGCAGGAAAAGCTCGACGCCATACGTCGCGAGTGCGATGAATTCGAATTCGTCACCTATGACGTCAATCGAGGGAAGGGCTTCTGCCTTCGCACGGCCGTCGCACGCGCAGACGGCGACTTTCAGATCTATACCGACGGCGACTTCCCCTTCGGATGGAAGTGCGTCGCAGACGCCTGCGAATGTCTGAAATCCGGCGCCGATGTCGTCATGGGCGTGCGCGGCGAGGACTACGCCAAGGCGCTGCATCCCCTGCGCAAGTTGATTTCCCGCTCCGTGCGTCGCTTGAATCGTTTCCTGCTCGGCATGCCGAAGCGCTATCTCGACACGCAGGCCGGATTGAAGGGGTTCCGCGGAGAGGGGCGGCGCGCCTTTTTGGACACGACCGTCGATTCCTTTCTTTTCGACACGGAATTCATTCTTCTCGCCTGGGATCGCGGTCTGCGCATCGATACGATTCCGCTCGTCCTTCGTGACGGACTTTCCTTTTCGCGCATGGGATTCAAGGTCCTTTCCCGCGAATTCGGACATTTCCTCCGCATTCTCCCGCGCCACTGGCTTCGAGCAAAGACGGAGCGCCCGAAATGAGGTCTCCGTCCATCCTGCTTTCCTTCGACATCGAGGAATTCGATCTGCCGACCGAATACGGCGCCGCGATCGGCGACGACGACCTATACGCCGTCGCCGGAGACGGAACTCGTGCGATTCTTGATCTGCTGCATGAAGCCGGCGACGACGTCAAGGCGACGTTCTTCACTACGGGGCGTTTTGCGGAACGCTTCCCGAAGCTTGTAAAGGAAATGGCGGCATCCGGCCACGAAGTCGCCTCTCATGGATACAGCCATTCCTCCTTTGTCGAGGACGACCTCGTCAAGTCGAAGCGAATTCTGGAAGACGTCGCCGACGCTCCGGTTGTCGGATTTCGCATGGCGCGTCTTGCTCCGGTGGACAAGCGCCGCATTCTCGACGCCGGATATCGCTACGAATCATCGATGAATCCGATCTGGCTTCCCGGCCGATACAACAATCTCTCCAAGCCGATCCTGCCCTTCCGCGAGGAATGCGGTCTTTGGCAGTTTCCGATCTCCGTCGTTCCCGGCGTCCGCTTCCCGCTTTTCTGGCTTTCCTTCAAGAATCTTCCGCTCCCGCTCTATCGCGGGCTGGCGCGCTTCACATTACGCCGCACCGGATTCTTCAACATGTACTCGCATCCATGGGAATACGACGACCGCGCCAAAGCGCCGCAGTGGCGGATTCCCGGCTATGTCGTGCGCCATGCCGGCGAAGCGCAGGCCAGGAGGTTCGCGTCCCTGATCGCTTCTCTCCGCAGTCTCGCTCCCTTTCGAACGTTTTCCGACTGCCTCGCTGAGGAATGACGAACGATTCCGTGCCAGGAGCCGCGGCTTCAGACTTCCGTCCTATGCAGCCGTTCTGCGCAACGCATGATCCTCTTTGCGACGCCGCGCCCGCAAAGCGGCGAAAGGCATGCCTTTTCCAAATGGATGGAAGCCGCCTCGTGATGAGGGAAGCATGCGAGTGAACGGCGGAGCGACTCATCCGCATATGCTCCATGCGACGTCGAATCCGTCCGTCTCTATGCAAAGACAAGACAGGAACGCTTTTTACAAACGCCTTGCAGGGCGCTCCTCGTGATACTCTCCGTCCGCATTGACCGACCAAAGCGATGCATCGGGCGCCTTGCCTTCACGAATCAGGCGAACCGCTTCCATCGCAGTCAGCATGGAATGATCCATGTTGTTGTAGCGATGCTGGCCGTTCCGTCCGATGCAGTACAGATTGCCGAGTCCATTCAGCCAGTCGCGCACGACGCCGAAGTCCTGATACGTCCCGAAATATGCCGGATATGCCTTTTTCACGCGGATTCGAACGGCGTCGGAAACGCTTGTACGGTCGAGAATCCCGGCTTTCTCCAGCTCGCCGACGGCGAAATCGAGAAAATCGCGCTCCGGCATGGTCCATAGCTCATCGCCCTCCGTGCAGAAGTATTCCAGGCCAAGCCAAACCTTGTCCCTGTCGTTCGGAGCCATATACGGGGACCAATTGTTGAAGATCTGCAGACGACACAGCTTCATGTCCGTCTCCTGAACATAGATCCAGCAGTCCGGAATCAGGTCGTTCGGCGTCTTCAGATTCGTTCGGTTTCGAATTCGCAGCTCGTTCGCAAGAACGCCGGCGACGATAAAATCGCGATATGGAAGGCCCTTCGCAACTCGGCGCACCTCATCCGGAACGATGCATTCCGGAGTTGTCCGTTCGATCAGATCCTTTACTGGCGCGGAGGAGAGAAAGACGTCGCCGGGAAACTCCAGCTCCGCATCGCCTTGACGAACGACGACCGCGCGGATGCGTCCGTCTTCGACGACGACGCGCCGGACATCCGCATTCAGAAGGATTTCCCCGCCCGCCTGACGAATCTCGTCCGCAAGCGTCTCCCACAGCTGCCCCGGCCCTTTCTTCGGATAAAGGAATTCGCCGATCAAGGAGGTTTCCACGTCGCGCGAACGCCCCCGCCCCCAAGGCGACAGGCTGTGCAGAAACCCCGCAGCCGCTTTCATCAGGGAAAGCCCGCGAATGCGCTGCGCGCCCCAGTCGGCGGAAATCGAATCCGGATTCCGCCCCCAAACTTTTTCCGTGTACCGCTCGAAGAACATGCGGTACAGCGGTTCGCCGAAGCGATTGATCATGAAGTCCTTCAACGTTCGCTCCGGACGCTTCCGCATCGCCGCGCGCAAAAAGCCGAATCCGGCATGCACGGTTCGTGCAATTCCGAGATTCCATATCGTCGAAAGACGCAGCGAAATCGGATAGTCGAAGAATTTCCGCCGATACAGAATGCGAGAGACCCGACGCCGGATCAGCATCACGCGATCCTCTCGTTCCGGATCCGGTCCCCCTGGCGCGTAAGTCTTCGGCGCGCTCGTCAACTTGTCGTCCCATGCCGGCGCTCCCTGAACGGGCAGAAGGGTCGTCCAAAAGTTCGACGCCTCTTCGTTCTTGGAAAAGAAGCGATGCCCCCCGATGTCGATCCTTCGTCCGTTTCGAACAAGCGTGCGGGAAAGCCCTCCGACCGCCGAATCCGACTCCAGCACGATTGGATGGTAATCCGTTTCCTTGAGCAGACGCCAGGCGGCCGTCAGCCCCGCAGGTCCCGCTCCGATGATGATTGCCCGTTTCATGGTTTCCGTTCGCTTGTTTTTATTGCGGATAATATAGTTTTCAGCGCACGGAAATGCAAGCGCGCTTCGCACGCAGGACGCGCAAGGAAGTCTCAAAGGAGATGCTTCAGCGCGCCATGGAGATCCCCGGCTTCGAGTTCATCGACGCGGGCGGACGCAAGTGGTCGAACAAAAGCTATTTCGACATGCTTGCAAGAACCGAGCTCATGAACGCCGGGCGCGCAAGCCATGTTCGGAAAGCCGCCATGGGAGCTGACGCTGGAGGAGAAAAGCATCCTCGCACAGCATAAGGACACGCTCGGCTCGATCACCAAGGGACGCTATGGCGGCGGACATAGGAAAAGCTATTATCAGAGGGAAGACGCGGACTATTCGGAAGCCTTCGCGAATGCGTACGCGGCGATACGCCGCGGCGACAAGCATTATCGGCTTGCATTCCCGAACATGACGG
>CAZAAM010000175.1:0-3825 GCA_964483055.1 uncultured Victivallales bacterium | reverse complement strand
CGAAGTAGATCAAGCTCTCCGGCGATGCGCTTGTAGCGCGCGGCATGGAGCTGATCGAGTCGCGCGCGGCCGCATTGAAGGAACGCGATCATCTGTTTCGCGAACGAGAAGAGCTTCTCCCATGGGGAAATTTCGACCGCGCTCGAATCGAGGCGTTGCGCGCAAAAGGCGTCTATGTCACGCTTTGCGTCACAGCGACGGCGATCTTCGATGCGCGCATGAAGGCGGGCGGCTTCCCGGAAGGAGTCGCAGTGGAGACGATCGCCCGCAACAAGGCGAACGTCTGGTACGCGCTGGTGTCGCTCGCCCCCTTGGAAGGCGATGAATTCGAACCGGTCGTTCTTCCGGCAGAATCGCTTGCGGACGCTGAACGAGGTCTTCAGGAAGCGGAAAAGACCATCGCCGACTGCGATGCGGAGCTCGCCTCCATGCATTCCTTGCTCGGCGAATTGCAGAATATTGCAGCCGCACGCCGGGAAAAGCTCGAATTCGCCGCCGCGCGCGACGGCATGTCTGAAGCGGGATGCCTCGCCTATCTGACCGGCTACGTCCCCATGACGAAGCTTGACGAACTGAAGAAGGCGGCCCTGGAAAAGGGATGGGCTCTTCTGATCGAAGATCCTGCGGACGACGACATCAACGTGCCGACGTATATCGAAAAGCCGAAGTTTCTGGACATTCTCGATCCGCTCTTCTCCTTCATCGGCATTACGCCGGGCTATCGCGAACGCGATGTCAACATGTTCTTCTTCTTCTTCTTCCCGGTCTTCTTCGCCATGATCTTCGGCGATGCAGGATACGGCGCGGTCTTCATTCTCATCGGCGTTCTCTGCCGCATTCTTTTGCGGAAGAAGCCCGCGGCGAAGCTGCCTTCCAGTCTTTTGGTCTTCCTCGGCGTCTATACGCTCATTTGGGGATGGCTCAACGGATCCTGGTTCGGCTTAAACTCTTCGCTGCTGCCGGAATGCATGCGCGGCTGGGACTTCTTCAAGGATCCGCAGGCAAGTTCGTTCGCGCGAAAGTTCGTCGCATTCAACAACATGGATCCCGACGCCTTGACGGAAGCCGACTGGGCCGGCATGTCCAGCAAGTTCACGCAATACATCTGTTTTGCGCTTGCTGTTCTGCACCTCGGCTTTGCGCACCTCGTACGATTCTTCCTGGAGATCAAGGAGTCCTGGCGCGCGTTTTCGAACATCGGCTGGGCGTTGCTGATCTTCGCGAACTTCCTGCTCGCGGTCAATCTGATCGTCTTTCCCGGAACGT
Source organism: uncultured Victivallales bacterium (assembly GCA_964483055.1). Taxonomy (GTDB): domain Bacteria; phylum Verrucomicrobiota; class Lentisphaeria; order Victivallales; family UBA1829; genus UBA1732. The sequence goes on along the minus strand of CAZAAM010000175.1, from coordinate 2,559 downwards.
TCCCGGCCTGGGGCAAGTACCTTTACATCGTCTCCGTCGTTCTGATCGTCGTCACGATTCAAGGCGAAGCCGCGCTGAATCTTCCTTTCGACCTTGTTGGAAGCTTCACGGACTTGTTGAGCTACATTCGTCTGTTCGCGGTCGGTCTCTCCGGCATGTATATCGCGGAAAAATTCAACGACATGGGTCTGATGGTGCTCGATCCGATGCGCGGGAGTTCGTGGTTCTGGCTCGGAATCATTTTCCTCATCCTGATCGCCGTGTTCGGGCACTTGATGAATTTCGCGCTCGGATTCCTCGGGGTCATGGTTCATGCCGTCCGACTCAACGCGCTGGAATTCTCCAACCATATGGGTCTGCAATGGGCCGGCTTGCTCTTCAAGCCGTTTTCAATCAAACAAACCGAAAAACAATAACCAAACTTCTATCATAAACTCAGGAGAACTGACATGAGTACGCTTCTCGCTCTTCAGGACGCAATCGCAAACTTCGCTCCGGTCCTCGCCGACGCCGCCGAAACCGCCAAGACCGCCGAAAATTCTCTGCCCTTCTTCGCGCAGAAGGCCTTGGTCTACGCGGCCGCCTTCACCTCCATCGGATTCGCGGCCATGGGCTCCGCCTACGGATGCGGCGCGGCCGCCTGCTCCGCCATGGGCGCCTGGAAGAAATGCTATGCGCAGAACCGTCCCGCGCCCTTCCAGCTGCTGATCTTCGCCGGCGCTCCGCTCTCCCAGACGATCTACGGCATGCTCATCATGTTCATCGTCATGGGCGGCGCGACCAACATCAGCATGGAGTCGACCGGGTCCTGGCTCGTCTACACCAGCGTAGGCATCCTCTCCGGAATCGCGATGGCGATCTCCGCCGTTTGGCAGGGGCTCTCTTCCGCCGCCGCCTGCGACGCCTTTGCTGAAACCGGAAAGGGATTCGCCAACCAGCTGATGGCGCTCGGCATTGTTGAAACCGTCGCCATCTTCGTCATGGCGTTCTCCATCGTTCTGCTCAACAGCTTCTGATTCCGCATCCGGAAGCCAAGAAAGCGAATCAACTCGGAATGAAGAATTCCGAAGCATTGTTCCAAAGGCTGGAAAGCTCCGCTCCCCTGACGGGCGCGGAGCTTTCCGCTGTTCTCGCGCTCGAGGATCCGTGCGATCTCGACCGGCTCTTCCGCCTCGCCTACGAGGTCAAGACGCGCAACGTCGGCCGTCTCGTCCATTTCCGCGGTCTCGTCGAAGTCGGAAACGTCTGCGCCAAGGACTGTCTTTACTGCGGCATCCGCAAAAGCAATTGCAACGTCCGCCGCTACTCCATGCCGCGCGAGGAGATTCTGTCGCTTGTCGACGCCGCGCGGAAGGCGCGCTTCGGTTCCGTCGTCCTGCAAGGCGGCGAACGGAGCGACCCGGCCTTCGTCGACGAAATCGAGACGATCCTGCGCGAAATCCGGCGGCGATCCGACGGCGCGCTCGGCGTCACGCTCTCCCTTGGCGAACAATCGGGCGACACTCTTCTCCGCTGGCGCGAAGCCGGCGCGACCCGCTACCTTCTCCGCGTCGAAACGACCTCGCCGGAACTCTATGCGAAAATTCACCCTGCGGGAATGACGCTCGCCGATCGCATCGCCGCGCTCAAACGCATTCAGGACGCAGGATATCAGACCGGAACGGGCGTCATGATCGGCCTTCCCGGTCAAACGCTCCGCAATCTTGTCGACGACCTCCTTTTCTTCCGTGATTTCGACGTCGACATGATCGGCATGGGCCCCTATCTGCCTCATCCGGACACGCCGCTCACCCAGGCGAATCCCGGATTCCCGCCTGACTCCGAGCGTCAGCTCCTCCTCGGACTCAAGATGATCGCAGCGTGCCGCCTGCTGATCCCGGATGCGAACATCGCCTCCACGACCGCCCTGCACGCTCTCGCCCCGGACGGACGCGAACGCGGCCTCCTCGCCGGCGCGAACGTCGTCATGCCGAATCTCGACGATCCGAAATACAAGCGGGAGTACAATCTTTACGCCGGAAAGCCCAATCTCGACGACGGCATGGAAGAATGCCTTTCCTCGCTCGTCGCCCGCATTGCGGACATCGGCGAATCCGTCGCATGGGGCGCCCCCGGCGATCCGCTTCATTTCTACAGCCGCATCGCCCGTTCGCGCTGATCCTGCGCTTCCATGCGAGAACGCGCGGCGATCCGCGCCGGCGTCCTCGGTTCTTCTTCTGGAAAATCATGTCCAAAGCCGCTTGACAGGATGAACTTGCGATGATATATTTCTTGCGGCGCGCGGATCGAAGCCGTCGCAAGGACATGGCAGGCGGCGCGATCTCCCGCGCGCCTTCCGCATCCGCATCCGAAGACTGCCCCTGCGGACGAATGTCGACCGAGCACATGTCCGCAAGGAGCCCGCTATGTCGCAGAATCCCCTTTCCCCTTCCGCGAACGACGATTTCAACAAGGCTCAGCTGGCCATGCTGCGGAATCGCCCCGCCGACGCGGCTTTTTACTTCCGCAAAGCCGCGGAGCAAGGGCATGCCGAGGCGCAATTCATGATCGGCCTCTGCT
>CAZAAM010000174.1:2085-3923 GCA_964483055.1 uncultured Victivallales bacterium | reverse complement strand
GGGCAGCTCGCTCCCAAGAGGCAGGCGGATCGCAAAAAAAAAGAAATCTCACCGTTTTTCATCGAGCCTTTGAAAAGAACGCGCCCGCAAACGAACAGCGCTGCGAGCATGAACTGCGCGGCGGAGCAGGACAAGATATCAAACGAATGAAGCCGCCCCGAATCTTCTCTCACGGCAGATCCTAACATTTCAAAGACGCTCATCAGCAATAAATCCAATTCGGGCGAGCCTGTCCGCATCCTGCCAAACGCCCTCCCTCATGAATACAACGCATGCAGCCGTTTCGCGCTTGAGAGGGCTTCATCATGACGCCCGACAAAGACCGCTCGCGATTTTGATTTATGAAAATGTTGTCCGCGAAAGAAAGATGTTCTTCGCACGGAATTCGCTGCGCGCACGCTGAAAGGCGAAGGATGGATCTGAAGAGCGGAACCTGGAAGCCGCGTTGCGCAAAAGCGAAAAAGGATGAAAACCGTCTTGCAGAGGATTTTCAGACGCGGCGCCCTTGCATCAAGTTTTTTCCCGCCGTCATCCCGAAACCGCTTTGCGCCGTAGAATCGCCTGCATGCTTAAGCGATTGCAATAAAGGATCTCACGCAATGCAATCTCCGGGAGAAACGATGCGGCGCGCGCAGGAGAAGCGAAGATTTTGCGCTTTTTTTATTTTCGGGGGTTGCAACCGCTTGACATTTTGTTATATCATAAAATAACGAAAGGATGAGCGCAATGCGATACGATAAAAAGGAACTTTCAAAAATTGCGGCTGTCTTCAAAGCCCTCGGTCATCCCATCCGCCTTTGGATCGTTCGCCGCCTCGGCAACGGCGAATGCTGCGTCTGCGACATCGTCGACACGGTCGGAGTCGACTTCTCGACCGTCAGCCAACATCTCAACGTCCTCAAGCGCGCCGGCGTCGTCGAAGACGAGAAACGCGGGAAACACGTCTTCTATCGTCTCGTCTGCCCTTGCATCCCCTGGCTTGTGGAGCGCATGGAGCTGCGCGATTCCATGACCGAAGAACAGATCGCGCTATGGAACGCCATGCTGAAGCAGGGAACGCCGCAGAAAGAAACGGACAGTCGCACCGCCTGCGCCTCTGCACCGCCCCCCTGCGAAACATTGCACCCCCCGCGCAATAAGAGCAATCATCAAATCGCCGAAGCAATGGAATAACATTTCAATGCGCAAGAAAGCAGGGAGCGTTTTCGAATAAACATTTTGTCATTCGGCGAAACAACAAACAAATCAATTCACAAAAACGGCGAATCGCTCTGTTCCCGTCCGCTCGCCGAATCGGAATTCGTAAAAGCCGCGCCTGTCATTCGACGGCTCGAAATGACAAATGCCGCCTGGAACAAAATCCCGACGCGACCGCATCCGGAAAGACGCACATGGCGGTTCAACAGATTCAAAGCGAATCGCGGACGGACGAGCCGCAGGGACATTTTGAAAAGCCGTCATCGACATCACTAACACGAAAGGAGACAAGTCATGCAATTTCAACAAATTCGGAGCGCAACCGCAATCATCGAATTCGGCGGCGTCCGCATTCTCGTCGATCCGTGGTTCGCGCCCAAGGACGCTTTTCCCCCGATCCCCGGATCTCCGAATCCGGAACTGCGTTGTCCGATTCACGATCTCCCCTTCCCCATAGCGGAAATACTGAAAGGAATCGCGCCTGCTTGTTCCCGAGAACGGGGAAACGCTTGAATTCTAAAGCGCTTCCCTGTCATATTGCATCGACAACAAGGAGTAAAAGCCATGGGTGAAAGCGAAACGCGGAGGACGTCGCATGGGGGGCAAGACGTCGTCGCCGCCGACTCTTTTTTCCGTCGCTG
>CAZAAM010000174.1:0-2075 GCA_964483055.1 uncultured Victivallales bacterium | reverse complement strand
CCGTTCGGAGCCGTCAAGAACGCGTTCGAAGGCGCTCCCCCCTGCCTGAACAGAAAACGCGGAAGCGCTTGAGCGAATCCGCGCAGAAAAGACTGTTTCAAAGTCCGATCAGGAAATCGAGGCGCCGAGTTCTTTCGCCTTCTGCAGACAGGGGGAACCCTCGATGTCTCCGATGCGCAAAACGCCGCCCGCTATGAGCGCGCCGCGGTCATTCCATCCAAGAAAGCCGGTCAGCGACTTCCAATACGCAAGGACAGGCGCATCGTTTTCGGGGCCCTCCCCTTCCGCGGCCATAAGAAGGATCGCATCCTTCTTCGGCGTCGCCCAGTCGGGATTGGATTCCGTGACAGCGAACAGCCGATCCACGGCGCACTTGAGCTGTCCGGAAAATCCCCAATAGTACATCGGCGATGCGAAGACGACGATGTCCGCCGCAAGGTATTCAGGATAGATCTTATCCATCCCGTCCTTCTGCATGCAAGGACTTTGCGGAATCTTCCCTCCTGCAAGACAACCCTTGCACCCATGGATCTCCATCGCATCGAGATCAAAACGCGCGACGGAATGTCCGGCGATCTCGGCGCCCGCGGCGAACTCGTGAATCAGAGCAGCAGTATTCCCCCTGGGGCGCGGACTTCCGTTCAATACTAGAATTCTTTTTCCCATCTTCGCATATCCTTCCGTTGAATCGATCGCGATTGTTTCGGAGACGCATGTCTTCCGAACTTTTCGAATGATTCGCATCCTTGTTATTCAGCTTGAAGATTTCCGTCATGCTCGCGGCCGAACATGACGGCGTTCCAGCCCGACGAAACTGGAAAAACGGCGTCGCGACTTGCATTATTCGCGACGCAGCTAGAACGTCATGCCTGACTCTTTTCGGTTTCAATGGTATCCGAATTCTGATTATAGGCTTTCGCGACGCACTTCCATTCGCCGTTCATCTTGAGCAGAAGCAGATAGTCCGTAAAATCAATGCGCCCGCCCCATCCTTCTTCAAGGACGCGGACGACGGCGACTGTCTCCTCCACGGCAAGGACGTCGATGCGCGCCTTGAAATTCGCCCCTGCGCCGACGGCATCGACATTGCGATAAAACTGTTGAATCGAGCCGTGTTCCAGCTTTCCGTCCAGCCAGCCGAACAGAACGGCCTCGTCGGTGAAAAGCTCTTTTGCATAACGGCTGTCTCCTTCCGCGACGCTTTTCACAAACTTGCGCGCGGCGGCTTCGACCGCTTCGTATTCGCTGATTCGATCTCTCATGACTGCATCTCCTTCGCTTATGCGGTTCATTCAGACGGCGGAGGATTTCCCGCCGCCTCATTTACAATAGGCGACGAATTTCAATTTGTCAAGAATGAACTTATTTGTAACATACTATGCCAAATGAATTATAGTATCCGAAAGGATATTTCATTTTCGAGCTTGCGCTTGCTTTTTCCAGGCCTTGGAACTATTGTAAATAAAAGAAGATTTTTTTATGAAGGGATTGGCATGGACAAGAAAAAGGCGCGTTCATTTCATTGCTCGGTCGAAGCGACGATGGCGGTTCTCGGAGGCAAATACAAGGCGATCATCATTTGGCATCTCAACGTCTCCAAGGTGATGCGATACAATGAGATTCAGAAGGCGATCCCTCAGGCGACGCCGAAAATGCTCAGCCAGCAGCTGCGGGAAATGGAGGCGGATGGCGTCGTGCGCCGAAAGCTCTATCCGGTCGTCCCTCCGAAAACGGAGTATTCGCTGACAGACCTCGGCGCGACGCTGGCGCCCATCGTCAACGCCATGAGCGACTGGGGACACGCCTATTTCGACTGGCTCGGCGTACCCGATCCCTGCCCCGAGGACTGACGCAGGCAAAGTCGGCGGAAGAGTCTCCAAGGGAGCTTTGCCTGAAATTTTCATTGAAAACGGACTTAAGTCGTTGATTTCAAAGCCTTCGACGTAACCGAAAAAGAGCAAGCCCGTCAACATGAAAAACGCAGACAGGCTTGCTCGAAAAAACGAATAAAAAAGGCGCTTGAACCATGCGTTCAAGCGCCTTGCGGAATTTCAGAATGCGGCCGGACCGCTTCG
>CAZAAM010000173.1:0-3963 GCA_964483055.1 uncultured Victivallales bacterium | reverse complement strand
ACTTCGGCAGCTTCATCGTTCCCATGACGGAAGGCGACAATCTCGTCCAGGTCGCGTTCCCGAAGGAGATTCTCGACGGCGGACTGCTCCGCATCGATCCGGGATTCGGCAAGGCGACCGAAGTCCTCTTTGAGGAAATCGCGATCAAGAGCATGAAACAAGAGCAAGGAAGACGGCAGCATGCAAAATGATGCAAACGAATTCCGTGCGCCTCGCCTCTTCGCCTCCGCCCCTCTTGCCGGCGCGCCGACATGAAAAAAACGAACGGCGAACCGGATGCGGGGAAACGCGTCAGGAACGCTTTTCGGCGAGGATGTCGCGCGCGACCTGAATGGATGTCTCCACGTTGCCGAATGGAGCGCTGATCTGCACGCCGGAAACGCGGTCTCGAACAGCTTGGATCGCTTCGCGGGCGATGGAGATTCCTTCTTCGCGCTGCTCCTCCTTGGTTTTGCGGGAAGCCATGCGCAACAGAATGGAATCCGGCACGACGACGCCGGGCACTTCCCTTTTCATGAACTCGGCGTTGCGCAGACTCGCCAGCGGCCAAATGCCGGCAATCAGCGGCGTGTCCGCCAGTTCCGGAACGGCTTCCATGAAGCGCAGAAGCGCGCTGACGTCGAACACGGGCTGCGTAACGATGAACTCCGCGCCGGCGGCGATCTTTTCGCGCGTGCGGCGGATTTCGCGCTCCATGTCGATGGCGTTCGGATCGGCGCCGGCGCCGATGACGGCTCCGGTGGGGCGATCAATCGCTTTCCCGGCGAGATCGAGACCGCGGTTGAGACGCTTCTGCAGCTTGATGATGCCGATGGAGTCTACATCGAAAACGGCGCTTGCGAACGGATAGTCGCCCAACTTCGGCGGATCGCCCGTGATGAACAGAATGTTCGAAACGCCGAGCGCAGCGGCCCCGAGCAGATCCGACTGCTGTCCGATCAGATTGCGATCGCGGCAGCATTGATGCACGATCGCCTCGATTCCGGCTTCATTCTGAATCCGGCACGCAGTGGCGAGCGCGGAAACGCGGGAGCTTGCGCGAGGACCGTCCGGGATATTGATCGCGTCGAATCCCGCTTCAGCGACAATCTTCGCCTTGCTGATGGTCTGCTCCAGGGAAAAGCCCTGCGGCGGAACGACCTCGACCGTGCAGACGAATCGCCTGGCCTTCAGCTTCGCGCCAAAGGCGGAACGCCGCTCCAGCGGAATCTCCTCCTTCGGCTCCGCCTCCGGTCGAACGTTGAAGATCGCGGAATGCGACTCGGCCTTCGTGTACGGACAAACGCTGCGCGCCATGTCGCGAATGTGTTCCGGCGTCGTTCCGCAGCAGCCGCCGATTCCGCGCGCGCCAAGCGCCGCATAGCGCAAAGCATAAGTCGTGAAATACTCCGGACTGCACATCGTGATCATTCGGTCGTCAATGCGCTTGGGCATTCCGGCGGCCGGACGCACGATCAGCGGAAGATCGGTCAGCGGCTTGATGCGCTCCAGGGCCTGCAATGTTTCATCCGGTCCTTGTCCGCAGTTCAGTCCGAATGCAGAAACAGGCGTCCGGGCGGCGGCGATCAGAGACAGAGCTTCCTTGGCGGACAAGCCGTCCTCGGCAAGCGTTCCGTCCGCCTTCATCATGCAGTTGACGGCGCAGGGCGCGGGCAGATTCTCCGCGGCGAGCAAGGCCGCCTCCAAATCCATTCGGCTGGAAACCGTTTCAAACAAAACGAAGTCGGCGCCGGCGTCTGCAAGAAAGAACGCCTGTTCGTGAAGAGCCTCCGCCATGCGCGCGAGCGACGGCTTCTCGCCCGGCGGCCATTCCCCGAACGGGCCGACCGATCCGGCGACGAGCAGATCCGATCCCGCGACCTTCCTCGCCAGCTCGACCGAAATGCGGTTCATCGCCTCGACCTTGTCGGCGAGACCGAACTTGCCTTGCTTGTTGACGTTGGCTCCATAGGAATTTGTAATCAGGACCTCCGCGCCGACATTCTTATAGGACAGGTGTATTTCCTGTACGACGCGCGGGGCGCTCAGGCACAGGTTTTCATACGAGGCGTTGACGAAGAAGTTGCGCTTGTACAGCTCCGTGCCCATCGCGCCGTCGAAGATCACCGTCTTCGACCGCAGCCGCTTGACCAATTCATTTTCCATTGTCGTTCTGTTTCCCATGCGGCGAAAGCAAATGAGAAAATCCGCGAGGGAACCTTTCCGATCGGCTCCCTGGCGGATTTCGTTTCACCTTGTCCTCAGTCTTTCTTCGACCACTCTTCAAGCTTCTTCGCCGCCCAATCGCGTCCGCCGAGGCCGAACGCAATGGCGAAGGCGACCGCGACGGCGCCGACGATCAACGCAAAGCCCGTCAGCACGATCGAGCTTCCGATGCCGGTCGTCTGAAGAGCGATCGCGCCCGCGAAGAATAGAATCACCAGACGAAGCGCGAAACTGAAGATCTGCGACTCGAATCCCTTGTTGCGGACCGCCAAGGCCGCCAAATTCGCCAGATAGAGGCCGATCATGAACACGATGATCGCAATCAGCACGTTGCCGGCAAACGGCAGAAATGCCGCGATTATCGACGCAATCGCGGCAAGTCCGACGATTTCAAACGCCGACATGAACGCGAACAGCATAATGCCGACAAGCGTCAGACGTCCGACGATCACGGAGGGAACCAGAGACATGTCCGTCGTTTCCTTGACCGCAAGTCCGAGCTCCGCAAGAAAGCGGTCGAAGCCGAATCCATGCAAAAGCTGGGAGATCAGACGGCAGATGAACTTGCCCGCGACATAGGCGATGAACAGCACCAGCAGCGCCAGAAATACGTTGCTCATGACTGCCAGAACCTTGTCGAACAGGGCGGTGACCGATCCGGTCAGCGACTCCAGCTTGAGCGACGTCAGCGCCGTAATCACTACGGGAATCGCGATCAGCGCGTACACGACGATGCCGAGCATGTGCGCGATGTTCTTCATCTCGAACGCCGTCCCGCCCGTTCCGTCTTTCGGAACAAGGAAATCGACGTTCACCGACAGAATGAACCGCACGACGAGCTTCCTCAAAATTGACGCGACCAAAAGGCCGATCGCGCCGACTCCGATCGCCATCGCAAGATTCGGCAGGAACTCAAAGACCTTTCCGAGCATCCGCTCGATCATCTCCGTGATCCCGGTGATCTTCAGAGCGTTCAACACGGACGGCAGGAAGCACAGAAACACGAGCCAGTACAGAGTCGCCGCGATTGAAAAGCTGAGCTTGCATTCCTTTCCGGACGTGTCCACCGCGCTTTCGATCTTTTCATCCAGCTGGAGCGCCGTCAGAGCCGTCAAAGCGAAATAGCGGAGAATCGTCGCGCTCAGCCAGGCGACGAACAGCAGAAGACCGGCAGCGATGACATTCGGCAGGAAGCCGACGACCGTCTCTACGAAACCGCTGATCGGCGTCGCCGCCTTTTCAAGATTCAGAGACGATAGAGACGCGATCACAGTCAGAAGGAACAGAATCCAGAATACGACGAGCGAAATGAATCGCTCGATATTCAATTCCTTCTGCGATCCGTCCTCTTCATCCGGCATGCAACGACGGATTCTTTGCCCCAGACGAATCTTTTTCAGGGACGTGTACACCATCTTCTTGATGAAGACCGAAATGATCCAGCCGACCAAAAGGATCAGCAGCGCCTTCACCAAATCAAGGATGTTGCTTTCCTTGATCATATCCCATACGGATTGCACGAATTCCATACTCCGACCTCCTTGAAGAAATGTTCTGAAACGAGGATACAATAGCATTCTCAGAACGCATTTCAAGATTCCGCTCGGCATTTTATCGGAAAATGAGCGCGCAAAAGCGCACGCGCCGACGAAATGCGAATGTCCGCGCTCCCGCAATTCCTCGAAATGCCGCTCCTCGCGCGCCGGCTTCCGCCGGCTCTCCATAAGCGCCGTTGTACAGGATGCCGATCTGGCGCCG
>CAZAAM010000172.1:0-3990 GCA_964483055.1 uncultured Victivallales bacterium | reverse complement strand
TGCGACAAGTCTCAAGCCGCTTTCGTCCAGCGAGGTCAAAGCCCATCCGATGGACGCGATTCCAAGATCCAGACCAAGGATCATCTTCTTATTCATTTGTTTGCCTTTCATGGAGTTGGTTGCATCATTCCCGGCTAAGATAATCCGTCCTGACCGCAATTGCAATCGTCTCCCCCGCTTTTTCTAAAAAATATTTCACGGATTAGGTCATGCGCAAAGCCCCTTGCCGTCGCAAAAATCGCATGGAGAACGAGGAGCGACGCATTGCGTTTGCGTCCCAGCTCGCAATGAAGGCATGTCCGAATGAAGCCGTGCAAGCGGATGAAGCGTCGGCTTCGAAGACATGGAACGATGCAAGGCGCAATTCAGCGTCGTCCGCCTTGCATTCGGCGACGGAAGAGCGATGCGGAAGCCGAGGGACGCCTGCCGACCGCCATTTTCAAGCTGCGGCCGTTCGCTGCAGGAGGCTTGCTTTGAATGGCAGGAGAGCTGCGCGACGATTCACTGCCAGTCTTTCGCGAAGGCGGGAGGCGTCGGCTTCCATTCTCCATCGGCGGATGCGTTCGGAGCAATCGAGGAAGACCGGCTCTGCGGCGCTTGCTCCGCCGGCGCAGACGGTTCGGAAGGCTCCCACGGAGACGGACCGCCGTCATTCGCCTTTCGCGATTGAGGGAGGCCGGCATTCGAGGCGGCGGAAAGTCCGTCTCCGGGACGCGGCGAAGTCGAAGCCGGAGCCGAAGACGGGATCGTTCCGATCGCTTCTTGTTTTCGTGCGTCGGACGGCGATCGGAGGCCGTTCGGAAGCGCTTCCTGAGAAGGTGCGGGCGCGGCGTCTTCAAGATCGAGCTCTGCCTCCATGTCTCTGTCTTCATCCCAGCCGGGGAAGACCACTCCTGAAACGGCGCCGTGAATGGCTTCGCGCGCCTTGTCCTGAAGTCTGTTCTCCACCTCGTTTTGCGCGGCGCTGCCGGTAAGACGCAATTCATTGCGGAAGAGCGACCACGCTTCTCTGACGCGCTCGCCGGACCGGAGCAGAAAATGGTCTGCCGCCGCGCCGTGCTTCTGAAGCGAGAGCTTGGAAGGGGCAGGCGGTTCGCCGGAACATGCGGCGAACGAAAGGATCGCAAGAACGCTCAACGGAAGGAACGCGCGTGTCATGACGAATCGCTCCCTTCTTGGCGTCAAGCGGAAGGCGGGCTTTGCGGCTCTTCCTTGTGAGGCGGAGGCGCGAATTGGACGCCGCACTCATAAATGCGCGCGGAAAGGCGATCCGGAAGGCCGTGGCGCGCGAAGTCGTTTGCGACGCGGATGGCGTTTTTGACGGCCTTCGGAGTAGATGCGCCGTGCCCGATGATGCAGACCCCATTGATGCCAAGCAGGGGAGCGCCGCCATATTCTTCGAAGTTGCTGATGGTCTTCAGATCGCGGAATGCGTTTTGAGCAAGGAGCGCGCCGGCTTTCCGGAAGGCGTTTTTGAACAAGGCTTCCCTGAGCCAATGGGCGATGGCGGATGCAATGCTTTCGGACGCCTTGAGAATAAGATTGCCGGAAAATCCGTCGCAAACGACGACGTCGGCGCCCATATAAAAGAGATCGTGCCCTTCGACGTTTCCGACGAAATTGATCGGCATTTTGGAAAGAAGCTTGAAGGTTTCCTTTGTGAGGGCGTTGCCTTTGGAATCTTCGCCGCCGACGGAGATGAGTCCGATGCGCGGGCGTTCGATGTTCTTATGCATCTTGCAGTAGATTTCGCCCATCAGAGCGAACTGCGCGAGCTGGAGCGGCGTGCAATCGGTGTTGGCTCCGGCGTCGACAAGGACGAACTGCCCTCCGACGGCCGGCATGAAGGTCGCGATCGCGGGACGATCAACGCCTTTGAGAATACGCATGCGAACCTTGGTCGCCGCGACGGCCGCGCCCGTGTGCCCGGCCGAAACGATGGCGTCGACTTCGCCGGCCGCCGCCAAAGAGGCGCAGACCGTGATGGATGCATGCTTTTTTGCGCGAATGGCCGCCGTGGAGGGCTCTCCCATTTCGACGACTTCCTCGGCATGGACGAGACGAAGTCGGGACGATTCGCGCAGGTGATTCTTCTGCAGATAGTAGGAAAGCTTTTCAAGATGACCGACGAGCGTGATCCGGATGTCGTCGTCAAGTTCGCGCAAGGCGTCGGCGACGGCTTCCACAACAACGGCGGGCGCGTAATCTCCGCCCATGGCATCGACAGCGATCCTCATGGCGCGAATCTTATTCTGCGTCGACCGTGACGACTTGACGGCCCTTGTACATGCCGCAATGGGGGCAGACTGCATGCGGGGAGGCGGGCTGACCGCATTCCTTGCAGAAGGTAGCCTGAACGGCCTTGTAACGATTCGCAGCCTGACGCTGACGGCGTTTCATCTTCGAGACTTTTCGTTTCGGAACTGGCATGATAGAACTCCTTAAGATTCAAAATGCGTCTTTGAACGATTTCCTGTATGACATAAGCCTTTTACTATAGCACGAAAAGATGCGATTTCAAGCGAAAAGACGTCGAAAAAACGTAAATTATGCGCGTTCAGCCAAAGATTTTGTCAAAGCGTCGCGCATCGCTTCCAGCGGCGGCCGAAGCCCCGTCCAAACGCGAAAGGAGGCCGCGCCCTGATGAAGAAGCATCGGGGCGCCGTTCGATACGCGCATCCCGCGCGCCCGGCAGGCCGCAAGAAGCGTGGTTTCGCGATAGATCATGTCGAATACGCAGATCGATTCGGGGATCAGGTCGGGAATGATGGGAGACGGATCGTCTGGCTTCAGTCCGAGACTCGTGCTTTGGATGAGGAGATCCGAATCGGCAAGGAAGGTTCGCAGAGAGGCGGAATCGGAAAGCGCAGCGGACTCCGCGATCAAAGAAGGGGAAGAGCTCTTCCGCAGACGGTCCGCCATGGCAAACGCCTTTTCCGGCGTGCGATTGACAATTCGAATCGCCGCGGCTCCGGCATTCGCCAAGTGGCGCGCGACGGCATGAACGGCGCCTCCGCATCCGACCATAAGAATGCGCAGTCCTTTCGCTTCCAGACCGAACGCCTCGCGAACGGCAAGTTCCAGTCCGAGTCCGTCCGTCGTATCGCCAAGAAGACGTCCTTCTCGCACGGAGACGGTATTGACGCTGCCGGCGGCCTTCGCCTGGTCTGAAATTTCGTCGAGGAAAGGGATCACGGCCTGTTTGTGCGGAACCGTTACGTTGAAGCCCTTGAGTCGAATTCGCGCATCGGCCATGAAGGCGGGAAGACGCGCGGCTTCCACGCGAAACGCCGCGTAGTCCGCATCAAGAGCGAGAGCGCGGAACGCCGCATTGTGCATGACAGGAGAAAGCGAGTGGGCGATCGGATCGCCGATGACGGCATAAAGGTCCATGAAGCAAAGAGATGCGAGGAGTCAGTTTCGAAAATAATCGCGTCCCGGATTGAGCTCCCAATCTGCCGGCGCATTGAAGGGCTTCGGATTGTGACCGGAGCGTTCCTGCGGCGTCATGCACGCGGAAAGAAGCGACATGACCGCGGCTGCGACGGCGACTGCGAGAACGAAAACGGGACGCATGTGAGACGCTCCTGGATTATTTCGGGATGAGGCTGACGTCGTACAAGTCGATCATGACGCACTCCATGACAATGATCGCGATGATCAAGAGGAGGGTCAGGATCGAAAAGGTCAAATAGAGCTTCGATTTCAGCATATCGGTTCTCCCTGCTTACTCGTCGATGCCGAGATCATCGTCAGAGAAGGAATCTTCGGCATCAGAGGCCTCTCCCGCTTCCTCGTCGGCGGAGTCGTCTTCGATTCCAAACGCGTCGGATGCGGATTCCTCATCGGATGCGGAGTCGGATTCAGAGGAGAGAGCATCCTCGCCGCCGACGGTGGCGACGAAATCGCCTTCCTGCTGTGCGCGCATCTTTTCAAGGCGCGCGGCGTTCTTCTGGGTTTCCTCTTCCTCATACTTCCTGCGCATGACGT
>CAZAAM010000171.1:0-3998 GCA_964483055.1 uncultured Victivallales bacterium | reverse complement strand
GCCCGAATCTGAACGCATTGCCGGCGAGACGGTAGAGGCCTTCCGACTGCGAAGAAGAAACCGTAACCGCAAGCGAACCTTCGTTGGTCAACAACGACCAATCGGACAGCAGCGCGGCGTCTTCCGTCGTTCGATGCGACAGAACCAGATTCAGAAGTCCGACATTCGTCGTCGTCGCGCCTTCCTCCATTGTCAGCGTCGCGCCGAGGCTCACCGTTCCGGAAAGAGTCAGCATCCCGATGTTTGCGATCGTATCCGACGACGTTTCAAACGTGGAATCCGCAATCGTCATTGTTCCGGCATTGAAGATCGCGCCGCCGCTCGCGGCGCTGTTTCCGGAGAAGGTTCCCCCGCACACGTTCAGGATTCCCTGATTCTCATTGCAAATCGCGCCGCCGAACTCGTCCGCGACGTTGTCGGAAAACGTCCCGCCGGAAATCGACAGCGTTCCGGCGTTCCAAAGCGCTCCGCCGCTCGTGGCCATGTTTCCGAAAAAGTCCGCATCCGCAATCGCGGCGGAAGCCCACTGAGAATTGAGAACAGCTCCTCCGTTCACCGCCGAATTCGCGGAAAACGTCCCGCCGGCGATGGAGAGAGAGTCCGCATTGGCGACAGCGCCGCCGTTCGTTGCGGAATTCATTGCAAACGCCGCGCCGGAGAGTTCAAGAAGCCCCCAGCCATTGGCGGCTGCGCCTCCGATCGTCGCCGAATTCGCGGAAAACGCGCCTCCGAGAACCGTCGTCGTGCCTCCGACATAGTTGATCGAGCCGGTCGCATCGTCGTAGACGCTGCCGCCATAGTTGTAAATCGCGCCGCCGCTGCTTGCGAAATTGCCGGAAAAGACGACGTTGTCAAGGAGCGCCGATCCCATGTTCTCCACCGCGCCGCCGTATGGCGCTGCGTTGGAAAGGAAGGCTCCGCCGGAAACGACCAGGATTCCGTTGACGCTGTTCTCGATCGCGCCGCCGTAGGCGCGGGAGTCCGACATCGTCGTGGAGTTGAATTGAAAGATCGTATCATAGACGCGAACCGTGCCGGAAAGGTTCATGATCGCAGCGCCGCCAACCGTCGTCCATGTCTCATCCGTGCTCGCCGCGACGCTGTTGGATTCGAACAGGGAATCCGATATGACAATCGTGCCGCAGTAGTTTTCGATCGCGCCGCCGACATCCGCCGTGTTGGATGTGAAGGTTGCGCCTGAGATTTCGGCGCAGGCCTCGTCTCCGGTGAAGCAAAGGGCGCCGCCGTACCATGCGGAAACGCCGGAATGAACCGCGCCGAAGTCGTAATAGGAGCCGGACGTGACATCCGCATGCGACATGATTGCGCCGCTCGCAGCGATCAATGTTCCCGATTCGTTCACGGTGGAGCTGGTCATGACGCCGCCTTCATAGACGGTCGCCGTGCCGCCGTCCCAGACGATCGTATCGGACGCCGTGCCGCCGCTTCCGACGATCATGGAATCGTTTCCTCCGGCGCCGAGTTCAGCTCCGGAGATGCTTGCTGCGCTGCTGACGAGCGTTCCCGATGAATACACGAGAACCGAATCGATGGCGTCTTGAACGTCCGACATGGATTATGCTTTCGCCGCGTTTCGCGCGCGGCAGGGACGCCTTTCCAACGCCCGTTGCATCTTCTTCTCCGGCGGGATCCGGCTTCGCCCGAATGGCGTCACGGTTGCGCGACAGCTCCCGATTCACACGGGAATTCACCTTAGGAACGGCAGGAAGACCGTTCGCCCGGAGAAGGATTGTTTCAGTTTTTCAAAGATGGGAGTCAATATAGTGCGCATGTTCCGGAAATGCAAGCGAATTATGGTAAAAGTCATGGAAACGCGCATGCATGTCGCATTCTGGGATCGGAAGCCGAATCGCATTCCTGCGGAGCGGACTCGAATGAGAACGCGCCATGGAAATCCGTCTTTGGATTTTTACGCCCCGCATTTTTGCGGAAAAACGAACGAATGCTTTTTTCGCAAATGCGCTGCCGAAGGAAGGAACGCTTCGGGAAAAGCGAACCGAAATCCTGCGCTCGGATGCTGCGAAAGGCGTCCCGGATGTCAGGAAAAGCGCAGGACGCCGATCGAATAGAGAAACACCAGCGTGATCAAAATGGGCGTGATCCAACGAACAAACAGGCCGAACATCATCGCGAAGGTGAAGCGCGGGCGCGGCTCAAGATACAGCGGATCGCGGTGAAGTCCCGCAAAAAGAGCCCAAAGATTCGTGTCGAGCGATGTTCCTGCCCCTAAGCGCATTTCGCGCATTGCACGCCTCGTCGTCCAAATCCATCCGACGAACAGCACGGTGAAAAGTCCGCCCAGAGGAAGCAGCCAGTTGGCAGTAAAACCATCGATCAGCTCCATCCAGCTGCTGTTCGCGTCGCCGAAGCAGCGTTCGAGAAGAGATTTCAGCTCAGGAAGGCGATCCCAGTTCGAAATGCTGAAGAGAGACAGGAAGCCAAGCAGGATGATCGAAACGCAGACGCAAAGCACGGCGATGCGGCGGCTGAGCTTCCATTCGTTGATGCAACAGTTCACAAGCGCTTCCAAAATGCTGATGGCGCTCGTCAGCGCCGCGATGAACAAGGCGAGGAAGAAGGTTCCGTTCCACAACCAGCCGAGTCCGCCTGGAATCCTTGAAAACGCCGCCGGCACCGCCATGAAGGCGAGTCCGACGCCCTTGTCCGGCGCGAATCCCATGGCGAAAAGCGCGGGAAAGATCGCCAGCCCCGCCATCATTGCCGCCAAGGTATCGAGCCCGATCACGGCAAGAGCGCTTTTGACGATGTTCTGATCCTTCCGCATATAGCTGCCGTAAGCGATGGAAATGCCCATCGCGAGACTGAGCGTGAAGAAAGCGTGTCCTAATGCGACGAGCACGCTTTCCATGTGGAGATTGCTCAGCTTCGGCTGCAGGAAGAAGCGGACGCCTTCCATCGCGCCAGGCAGAGCCATTCCTCGAACGACGAGCAAAAGAAGCAGGAGGAACAGCAACGGCATCAGAATCTTGGAAAAGCGTTCGATGCCGCGCCGAACTCCGTAAAGAAGCGCGATCGCCGTCAGCAAGATGAAAATGAAAAAGGCGACGACCTGAGCCGGTATCATGGAAGGATCGCTCGAAACGATCGGGGCAAGAACGTCTTCCGCAACCTTCGGATCCTGGAAGTTCAATTCTCCGGTGATCGCCTTGAAGAAGTAGATCAGAGTCCAGCCGCCGATCACGCAGTAGTAGGATGCGATCAGCACCGGAGAAATCACGCCGACCACCGCGCCGACGACTTTCCATCCCCAGACGCCGAGAAGGATTCCCGCTCCCACGGCAAGGATGCCGTATCCCCAGTATTGGAAGGAAAGCAGCAGCGCGCCGATCAGAACG
The DNA here is from genome assembly GCA_964483055.1 of uncultured Victivallales bacterium. Lineage (GTDB taxonomy): Bacteria > Verrucomicrobiota > Lentisphaeria > Victivallales > UBA1829 > UBA1732. The sequence continues at coordinate 621 of CAZAAM010000171.1, read as the reverse complement.
AGCAGTCCGGAAAGAAGCATGCTCAACGGAGTGTTGCGATCCCGCGAGAACGTCCGGAAAGCCCCGACCGCGCCCTGCCTTGTCGCACGGCCGAGCGAGAATTCGCAGACCATCAGAGGAAAGCCGATGCAGGCGATGCAGACGAGATAGACCAGAACGAAGGCGCCGCCTCCGTTTTCGCCGGTGATGTACGGAAACTTCCATACGTTGCCGAGTCCGATCGCCGATCCTGCGGTCGCAAGGAGGAATCCGATATTGGAGCTCCATTGTTCTTTTTTCATATTCGTTGCATCCTTCTGAAAAAATATCCTGTCTCGTCCGACCGCGCCGCGCGCGGTCAGAACAAAAGCATCTGACCGTTGTCCTTTTCTTCCTTCTTCGCCCGATAGCGTCCGCGCGACTCCCGGAGAATCGGACGAGTGTAGGCCGGCTGGCCGGTCTCCGAAATGGCGTTCTCTTCCAGATTTTCCAGGATCTCCTTTGCGCGCACGATGACCTCGTTCGGCAGTCCGGCGAGCTTGGCGACATGAATGCCATAGCTCTTGTCCGCTGCGCCGGGAACGATCTGGCGAAGGAAAATGATTTGATCGCCGTACTCGCGCACAGCCACGTTGTAGTTTT
>CAZAAM010000170.1:0-4073 GCA_964483055.1 uncultured Victivallales bacterium | reverse complement strand
GATTATGATCGCAAAGAAGAACTTGGTTCTGGTGGGGCCTCCGGGCGCCGGCAAGGGAACGCTTTCCGACCCGCTGATGAAGCAGGAGAAGCTTGCGCACATCTCCACCGGAGACATCCTCCGCGCGGAAGTCGCTTCGGGAACGCCGCTTGGGCTTGAAGCAAAGAAGCATATGGAGTCCGGTTCTCTTGTCCCGGACGAGATCGTCGCGGAAATGGTGGCGAAGCGTTTGGGCGAACCCGACTGCAAGGACGGCTTCATTTTGGACGGCTTCCCGCGAACCGTGGCGCAGGCGGAGCTTTTGGAAGGACTCATGCGCAAGACCGGCATGAAGCTGGACTGCGCCGTTCTGTTCGAAGTTCCGGAAGAACTTCTCATCCAGCGTCTGACCTCGCGTCTCACCTGTCGCAAGTGCGGAACTTCCTTCAACAAAATCTTCGCCAAGCCGAAGACGGAAGGCGTCTGCGACGCCTGCAACGGCGAACTCTACCAGCGGGCTGACGATTCGCTGGAAACGGCAAAGAACCGACTGAAGGTGTATCATTCGCAGACGGCTCCGCTGATCGATTTCTATGAGGCCAAGGGAATCCTCGCGCGCATTGACGCTTCGCTTCCGCGCGAACAGGGATTTCAGGCCCTTCTCTCGGTGCTGTCCTGATGATTCGCCGAGACTTCATCGTCCATACGCCGGACGAAATCGAGCGCATCCGGGCGGCAGCTCAGGCGGCAGCTCAGGCGCGCGAACAGATCGCGGATCTGGTTCAGCCTGGAATGACCACCAAGCAGCTGGATGAAATGGCGGGCGCGGTCATTCACGCGCTCGGCGGAACGCCGACCTTTCTCGGATACGGCGGCTTCCCCTGCAACATATGCATCTCCGTCAACGACGTCGTCGTGCACGGCATCGCCAATGATCGAACCGTGATCCAGCCGGGCGACCTTGTCAGCATCGATGTCGGCGTCACTCTGCACGGAGGAATCGGCGATACAGCGAAAACGGTGATCGCAGGAGGCGTTCCAGTCTCCAAGGCGATCGAACGTCTCATGGCCGGCACGCAGTCTGCATTGGAATCCGGCATCCGCGCCGCGCGCGGCGGATTCCATGTGCGCGACATCTCCGAAGCCGTCGAAAAGGAGGCGAACGCGCATAAGCTCGGCATCGTGCGCGATCTCGTCGGACACGGCTGCGGCGTGAAGCTGCACGAACCCCCTGAGGTTCCGAACTTCGTCACGCGCAATCCAGGGCCGAAACTTGTTCCAGGCATGGTTCTCTGCATCGAACCGATGCTCAATCTCGGCACAGGCAAAGTATATGTCGAACAGGATCAGTGGACGGTCCGAACCGCGGACGGGAAAGCCTCCGCGCATTTTGAACATATGGTATTGATAACGGAAAACCAACCGGAGGTCTTGACCCGTGTCTTCTAAAGATGTCGTCCGAATGGAGGGAGTCGTGAAGGAACTTCTCCCGAACACGATGTTTCGTGTGGAGCTTGCCAACAAGCATGTCGTGCTCGCTCATATCAGCGGAAAAATGCGTTTGCATTTCATTCGCATCCTGCCGGGCGACACTGTCACACTGGAAATGTCGCCCTATGATCTGACAAAAGGACGAATCGTCTTCCGGCAGAAATAACGCGCCTTCTCCAAGCGGATGCATTCTGCAAAGAGCCGGCGAACGGTCGGTTTTCCTTAGTGAAACGCCGCTTGACTTGGAAAAGGCGGTCACTGTTTTCACGCATTCCGCGTTCTTTTCCGAAGGCGGCTGCGAAATCGGCAACACCCGTGCGCGAATCGACTATTCTGCGATTCACGCCGTCAAGGACATCGAATCATGGCTAAAATCATTCCGCCTCCTGGCGTAAGCGACATTTTCCCGGAAGAGGTCAACGCGTGGCTCGCCCTCGAACAGGCGGCGCGGCGCGTCTTCCCTCTGTACGGATACGGCGAGCTCCGCACGCCGATCTTTGAATTCACCGAGGTTTTCCAGCGCGGACTCGGAGATGAAACCGAGGTCGTCCAAAAGGAGATGTATACCTTCGAAGACCGCGGCGGAAGAAGTCTTACGCTTCGACCGGAGGGCACCGCCGGCGTCATGCGCGCTCTCGCCGGAACCGACGTCCTCAACGGCGTCGAACATCGCGTCTTCTACATGGGGCCGATGTTCCGCGGAGAACGCCCTGCCGCCGGACGCAAGCGTCAGTTCCATCAAGTCGGAGTCGAAAACGCCGGACGCGAAGCGACGCCCGGCTTGGACGCGGAATGCATCGCCATGCTCTGTCATTTCCTTCGCGAAATCGGCATCTCCGGTTATCGTCTGATGCTGAACACGCGCGGCGTGCAGTCCGACCGCGGTCCTGCTGAAAACGCCCTGCGCGAACACTTCCGCCCGCACATCGATGACATGTGCGAGGACTGCCGCACCCGCCTTGATCGCAACGTATGGCGCATTCTTGACTGCAAGCAGGAACGCTGCCAGAAATACATCGATTCCGCGCCTGACGGCGCGTCTCTGTTCGGACAGAACTCCCGCGACTACTTCAAGAAAGTCTGCGATCTGCTTGCGTCGCAGGACGTCCCATTCATTGTCGAGCCGCGCCTTGTGCGCGGTCTGGACTATTATGTGCATACGGTCTTCGAACTGCAGCACTCCGCGCTCGGGGCTCAGAACGCGATCGCAGGCGGCGGTCGCTACGAACTCGCAGTGCCCGGCGTCAAGACGCCGATCAAGGGCGTCGGCTTCGCAGCGGGCATGGAACGACTTCTCATCGTTCGCGATGCGCTCGGCGTACCGGTTCCGGCCCCTGCGCATCCGAGCGTCTTCCTCGTTTCGCTTGGCGAAGCCGCCCTCGCCTTCAATGCGTCCTTGGCGGCGAAGCTGAGAGCGCGCGGCATTGCGACCGCATTGGAATACGAAGCGAAAAGCATGAAGTCCCAGATGCGGACGGCGGATCGTCTCAAGGCCGAACGCACGCTTGCAATCGGCGACGAAGAGCTGAAAAGCGGCAAGGCGAAACTGAAGCGGATGGCGACCGGAGAGGAAATCGAAGTTCCGCTCGACGGACTCGCCGAAGCGCTGTCCTGATATGCCACGCCGCAGACGGCGGAAACCCAAAAACAAGGACAACAGCCGATGAAAAGCGAATCGGAAGTCTGGCTGGAACTTTGGAAAAGGACCGTCTCTCTGTATGCGGCGGAAAATCCGGATCAGATCGCACATACGCAGGCGGTCGTCGACTATGCGATGCGCATCGCCGAAATGGAAGGGCTTCCGGATCGCCGACGTTTTCTGATCCGCGTCGCAGCCTTGCTGCATGACGTCGGATGTCCAGCCGCCCGCGCGAAGTACGGTTCCAGCGCCGCTCTGCATCAGGAGACGGAGGGACGACGCATCGTCGAAGAATGGCTCGCCGGTTCGCCGGATTTCTCGCTGGAAGAGGCGGCGTTTCTTGCGGACGTCGTCGGTTCGCACCACCATGCGGACGCGGCGCAGCGTCTCGGATTCGAACCGCTTTTCGAAGCGGATCTCATCGTCAATCTTTTGGAAAATTATTACGATCGTTCAAAAGCGGCATTCTACCGCGATCGTCTTGTCTCCACCGCGTCCGGACGTCGTCTGCTCAATCTCGTCTTCTCCCTGCCGAACGAATAAAATGCGAAACGGAGACGGCGCGCCGACGTCCGGCTCGCAGGTCCGTCTTTCCGCAGTCGCACGTTGCGATTCGCATGGCCCGCCGCTTCAAGGATCCGCATCCGCGATCCCGTTCTTTGCTTCGGCGATGCAAAAAAGCGGAGGAGACGGAGGATTTCAGACAAACCAAATGGGATGGCTTTCAAATACGAGGAAAGCGCAGGGGAAACGCAGGAGCTCCGCTTTCATCCTATGCGGGAAAATGTCTGTGACGCGACGAATCCGCCAAGCGGAGCGCTCGAAAAGAAGGAAGCGCCTAAGGAGAGGCTCGAACTTTCTTTCCTGCAGATAATTTTCGGGTTGACCTTCTCGAAAAGAAGGAAATGCCGAAGGAGGGACTCGAACCCTCGCGCCGGGTTTAAACCGACCTACGCCCTTAGCA
>CAZAAM010000169.1:0-4073 GCA_964483055.1 uncultured Victivallales bacterium | reverse complement strand
GCTGTAGTTTAGATTTTCCGCGATTTCCGCGTCCGTCGGCTCGTGTCCAAGCTGTTCCGTCAGCTTCATGCGCACGGACTTGATCTTGTTGATCTTGCCCGCCGACTGCACCGGGATGCGAATGGTGCGGCTTTGGTTCGCAAGCGCGCGACGCATGCTCTGCTTGATCCACCATGCCGCATAGGAACTGAATTTCGCTCCTTTCGCAGGATCGAACTTCTCGACGGCGCGCATCAGTCCGATGTTGCCTTCGCTGATGAGGTCCAGCAACGGAAGACCGAGTCCTTTGAAGTCATGAGCGATTTTGACGACCAGACGCAGATTCGCCTTAATGAGAGTCGCCCGCGCTTCGTCGTGCGCGCAGTTGTCTTCGCCATGGATCTGTGCTGCCAGAGAGACTTCCTGATCTTTAGTGACCAGGGAAATCTGTCCGATGTGGTGCATATAGACCTTCATGGTGTCGTTTTTGGAGACGGAACCATGCTTCGCCGCAACCTTGGCGTTCTTCTTGTCGAGTCCTGGATCGCGACCGCTTTCATCCACCATGGCCGCGAGTTCCGCATCGGAAATCTCTTCGACATTTTCGAGCGTGGTCGCGTTCGGGCCAGAATCTTCAGCGGCAAGCTGAGCGTTCCGTTCATCCGATTTTTCCATCGACGGAATGACGGTTGGAAGAGCTTGGGGCTTTTGAGCTTCAGGCGTCTTGTTCGCCTTAGCCGCCTTTTTTTTCGTAGGAGCGGCCTTTTTTTCGGTCGACCTCTTTATTCTCGCTTCCGCGGCATCCGCAACGATTTTTTCAGACGACGACGAGGTTTCCTTGTTCGTTTTTTTCGTATCCGCGCCTTTTTGCGTCAGCTTCCGCTCGGAAGTCTTTTTTTTGTTGGTCGCAGACGTCGCTTCAGCAGACATTTTCGTCGCGGCGGAAGCCGTCTTTTTCTGTTTCTTGGCGGGTTTTTCAGGCTTTTTTGCGTTTGTTTCCGTCTCCGTCGTAGACGCCTTTGCGGCTGAGACGACGCGCCCTTTGTTTTTGCGAATTGCAACATTCGCAGAAGACGGCTTCTTTTCTTCTGCAGGCTTCTTCGAGGTCGCTTTTTTCGCAGAGGCGCTCTTCGTCTTGATTCCGGCGACCGCTTGGCGGGCGGGTGTCTTTGCCGCCTCCTTCTTTTCAGCAAGAGTGGCGACCGGCTTCATCACGGCTGACTCGTTTTTCTTTCTCAAATGCTTTTTTTCAGGAGCGATCGCCTTCTTCCGTGAAGGAACGTTGTTCGCCGCATCCGCATTGGCGTTTCCAGCCTTAGGGACTGCGACCGTTTCAAGAAGTACGGACTTGACGGCAGAGCGGCTTTTGCTGGGAGCGGTCGCGGACGCTTTCTGCTTGGAAGAAGACGATTTGACAGTCTTGATATTCTTAGAAGCGGGTTTTGCTTTCATCAAAACTTTTTCTCCCTTGACTTTGTTTTCCTGAGAAACCGGATTATATTGTATTGCATTCCGCATGCAAGATTCGAACATTTGCAGATTCTTCGCTGGCGAAGATTCTAAATGAAATATTATAACACGTTTTCTTAAAAAGTAAAGCGAATATCTCAATTAAAATGGGAAAATCCGACTGGAAAAAGGTTTTCAATGCGTTTTTTGATTCTGGAAACGTTTCTTCCTCCGCATTTGGACCGATCGATTTCGACGTCGTTCCATTGGTTCTTTTGAAGCTGGCGCGAAATTTGAAAAAAAAGCTCTTCGTCGTGGCGCCGACGATCGCCCTTGCAGAGCAATGCATGCAGGACTTCTCCGCATGGGCTGCTTTGGGCGACCGCAAGCCTGCGCCCGGCGTCGACATCCTGCCGGACGGATCTACGAATGAACGCAAGGTGCTTTCCGGAGATTCTCCGCGGGCGCGCGCATTGCACCGAATCCTGACGAATCCGCCGGATGTCTTTTTCGCATCTGTCGCAGGGCTTCTCACTCCCGCCCCGGAACCCGATGCGATGCTTGGAACCGAGTTCGTTTTGAAAAAAGGCGATTCATGGGAGCCGCGCTCTTTGGCGGAGCGACTGGTTTCCATGGACTACGACGACGAAGCGGAGGTTTGCGCGTCAGGCGAATTCTCCCGAAGGGGCGGCATCGTCGATCTCTTTTCCTCCGCGGAGGAGCATCCCGTGCGCATCGAGTTCTTCGGCGACATCATCGACAGTCTGCGTCTCTTCCATGCGGAAACGCAACTGTCCTTCCGGGAAATCGAATCCTATCGCGTGATTCTTCGCTCCGGCTCCGTCAACGCTCTTCAAAAGCTCGTTCCTGCATTTGAATACCTTGACCGTTCCGATGCGATTGTCGTCGAACTGCTCCCGGACGAAATCCTTCGTCAGCTTGAGCATTACGGGCAGACCGGCGACGCCGAGCGTTGGCGCGAATTCCGCAATTCTCGCAAGGAGCGATCGATCGCCTTTTTCGACGTCGCAGGAGCCGCCTCGGCAGAGATCCCCTGCATGCCGATTCCCTGTCATGCGACATTGAAGTTCATCCTTCCCGAACTTCCGGACGGGCGTCAGTCCTTTTCCGTCCTTTCGCAGCAGCTTGTCGCGAATCAAATACTCCAGTGGAAGGATTCCGGCGTTCATACGACTCTTTTATGCGAACGCGATTCCGATTGCGAAGGCGTGCGAAACTGGCTGCATGCGCATGCAATTCCCGAGTCTCCTTTCGTAGAGGTGCGGGTTGGCGCAGCGCCTTGCGGCGTCTTCTTTTCCGAACAGCGGCGCGCGCTGCTTCCGGCGCGCGAACTTTTCGCTCTTCCCCGCCGTCGTCAAACTCCTTTCAAGGAAAAGATGGACGAACCGCTTGTCGAGCAGACGCAGAAATTCGCAGAAGAGGCGTTTTCGTCGGGAGACTTGGAGCCTGGCGATTGCGCGGTTCATTTGAACTACGGAATCTGCATTTATCGTGGAATTTGCATTTTGGAGTCGCAGGGCGTCCGCTCCGAAATGATTGATTTGGAATTCGCGGACGAAGCGCGGCTTCGCATCCCGATCCGCAATGCGCATCTTGTGACGCGCTACGTCGGCTCCAAAAGTCTTAAGGCGAATCTGAGCCGATTGAATTCATCCCGTTGGAACAGAATAAAGAACGAAGCGCGTTCCGCTGCAAGAAATCTGGCGTTCGACATGCTTAAGCTGCAGGCGGCGCGAAGCAAGGCGGTCGCGGAACCCTTTCCGCCCGACACGCCGGAACAAGAGCTCTTCGAGCAGGCTTTCCCGTTCAAGGAGACGCGCGACCAGCTTGCCGCCGCTGCTGATATCAAGAAGGACATGGAATCGGACAAGCCGATGGATCGCTTGCTTTGCGGCGACGTCGGCTTCGGCAAGACCGAACTGGCGATGCGCGCCGCATTCAAATGCGTTCAGGGCGGACGACAGGTAGCCATGCCTGATCCCACCACCGTTCTTGCTCAGCAGCATTATTTCTCGTTTCTGGAGCGCTTCGCCGGAACGCCCGTCGTCATCGAGCAGCTTTCGCGCTTTCGTTCCAAGTCAGAGCAGGCGGAGATCATACGCCGTCTCAAAGAGGGCTCGATCGACATTGTGATCGGCACTCATCGGCTCGTTCAAGGCGATGTGGATTTTCACAATCTCGGTCTTCTGATCATCGATGAGGAGCAGCGTTTCGGCGTCGAGCACAAGGAACGGCTGAAACGACTGCGCTCTTCGGTCGACGTTCTCGCCATGACCGCGACGCCGATCCCGCGCACCCTCTACATGTCGCTTTCCAACATACGCGACCTGAGCGCTCTCGTTTCCGCGCCGGTGCATCGCCTTCCGATTCGCACAGTTTTTGCACAATATGATCTCACGCTGATTCGCGAAGCGATCGCTCGCGAATTGAACAGAGGCGGACAAGTCTATTTCCTTCACAATCGCGTCGCCACGATCGAGGCCGAGGCGGAAAAGATTCGTTCGATGTTCCCCGACGCATCCGTCGCCGTCGCCCACGGAAAGATGAATCAGGATGATCTGGAGCTTGTTATGACAAATTTTCTTGAAAAGAAAGTGAATGTGCTTGTCTGTACATCCATCGTC
>CAZAAM010000168.1:0-4121 GCA_964483055.1 uncultured Victivallales bacterium | reverse complement strand
ACCAGCGGATACCATGGCGAATTCCGCGTGCTTTACAACTTGATTTCCGCGCAGGCGAACTTTCAAGACGAGCCGTTCGACCTGTTAATCCATATCGGCGAACTCACCGGACACTTCGGCGAACCGCGCGCGAAACAGGTTTGGCGAGTCAGCGAAGACGGAGAGTTGCGCGACCGTTTCAAGAAGCTGACCTGCGTCTTCGAAATGCCGGAGGACTTCTTTTTCCGTCGCTGCCTCGAACAGGCAAAGCGGAAATCCGAGGGGGGGGCGCCCGAAAACACGACGCTTCCACGGCTTCGCAATATGGGGAAAGAGCTTGCGGAAAGCATTCCCGACCTGCCGTTCAGCAACATGTGGATCGCGTCGCAGACGGCGCCGCTCATTCCAGAAAATTCGATCATGCACTTCGGGATCAATCATTCCCTTCGCAGCTGGAATTACTTCGATCTGCCGAAATCGGTCGAAACTTCTGCGAACGTCGGAGGCTACGGCATCGACGGCTGCATTTCGTCCTTGATCGGAGCCTCGCTGGCCGCGCCGGATCGTCTTTGCTTCCTTGCATTGGGGGATCTAGCGTTCTTCTATGACATGAATTCCCTCGGCAACCGCCATATTGCGAAGAATCTTCGCATTCTCCTTGTCAACAACGGCAGGGGTCTGGAATTCTACAATTCGATCAACCCCGGCTCATTGTTCGGATCGGAAACCGATTGCTATATCGGCGCCGCCGGACATTACGGCAGACAATCTCCGGAGCTTGTGCGTCATTATGCGCAGGATCTCGGCTTCGAATATCTGACGGCGTCTTCCAAGGACGAATTCAAGTCCGTCGTCGGTCGCTTCGCCTCTCCCGAACAACTTGACAAGCCGATTCTTCTGGAAGTCTTCGTCGAGGAACAGGCGGAAACCGCGGCGTTCGAGATCATGCGCAACTTGAAAAGCAATATCAAAGGGAAAGTTCTCTCTTTGGCGAAAAAGGCCATGCCAGGCAAATTGAGACCGCTTGTAAAAAGAATGCTGGGGAAATAAGACGCCGAAATCGGACGGCACGGTCATCGTCAATCGCCGATCCCCGCGGAATCCTTCCGTTGCAGCGCCGACGAATTGGATTTCACCGCAAAAACAAAGACGGACTTCGCATGCAACCGCTTCTGAGAAATGTTCAGCGCGCTTTGCGAATTCCGGTTTTAACTTGGAACAAGATCAGGTCATGCTTATGGAATTGGAAATGAATTCTTCGCCGAAGGCCGCTCGCGGCTCGGCGCTCAATTGCACGCTGTGCGCAATCTTTCTGATTCTGATGTCGATTCAAATCGTGCCGCTGGAAGGGCGGAGCGTCGGCCCCATAAAGGTCGCGGCGATGTGCCTCGCGCCGCTCATTTTCCTTCTGCGCGGCTTCATCCTCAGCCGCGCGCTCGTGCTCGGAGGAATCTCCATTGTCTGGTTCTTCGGGTGCCTGTTTCTGCAATTCAACGTTACGCATTTCGAGAGAATGGGGCATTTGGCGATGTTCATCGTTTCCTATGTCACGTTCTACAATCTCATTGCGAAGGGGGCGTTTTCCATAGATTTCTTTCTGCGCCTGATCCAGGCGCTTCTGTCCGCATACATCGCCGTCTTGATCTTGCAGCAGGCTCTTTCTCTGGCAAAGCTCGCGCCCATGCCGCTGATCAATTTATGGAACGTACCCAGACCTCTGCTCAAATGCCCGTCTCTTGCCATAGAGCCGTCCCAGAGCGCGCGCATCATGACAGCGGCGTTCTATGCTTTTCTCAAGGTTTCCGAAATCAGGAACAAAGGACCTCTGTCCGTCCGCCAGCTTTTCGGAAACCATATGCTGCTGACCTGCGGCTTCGTCTACGCAATGCTTTCCATGTGCAGCGGAACGGCGGTCATCGGCCTTGCGCTTCTGTCGCTTTACTTTCTGCGGAAGAAGTACGTCCTTTTCCTGATTCCGCTTTCCGCCGTCTTGTTCTTCGTCGCTCCGAAGCTGGCGGAAATGGAGCAGGTCAATCGCGTGCAGGCTACGCTGGACGCCGTGACGACGTTCGACGAAAAAAAAGTCTCCACGGCGGATCACAGCGCTTCGTTCCGCATCATTCCGCTCATCAATCTTTTCAAAATGGATTTTCACGACAAGACGACCTGGTTCGGACACGGAACGCTGACAGACGTCGAGGCATACTACATCGGCGCGTCCTCGCGCCGCGTCCCAGTCAACGTGTATGAATACGGTCTGATCGCATATGTCATCGCGCAGATTTTCATTTTCGTCTGCTGCATTCCGGGCGTCTTCTCCATCGGCTCCCTCATCTATCTTGTCATGTGCACCTTCGTCGGCTTCTCCAACAATGCCGTCTTTTGGGGCGTGTATCTGATCCTCACATGCATCAAGCATTTTCAGCGCGAGGAGCGGAACGCCCTTCCCGCCGATTCTCAGGCGAAACAAAGGCTTCGCCGTTTCTTTTGCAAGGAGACCCCGTCATTATGATCAAGATCCTGACGCGAAGAGCCGGCTGCAACTACGGAAGCTCGCTTCAGGGATTCGCCCTGCAGCAGGCCGTGCAGCGCTTGGGCTTCGACTGCCGCATCGTCGACTACGACGAATACGTCCTGCGCTGGAAGCTCCGTCCGGCGTTTCACGACATGATCTGGCGTCTCCTTTCGCTTTTCGCCCCGCTCTCGAAGCGGGCGCTTCCGCGCCGATACGCCTTCTATCGAGACAGGGCGCTGCAGAAGAAACGTTTCGCTGAATTCGACCGCAAGCGTCTGCTCCTGACGGGAAGCCGCTGCAGCAGCGGGCGCGACATCCGCAAGGACACGCGTCCGGGCGACGTCTTCCTGTGCGGCTCGGATCAGATTTGGAGTCCATTGCTGTACAATCCGGTCATGTTTCTGGCGTTCTGCCCGCCCGGAACGCCGAAGATCGCCTATGCGCCAAGCTTCGGAGTCTCCTCCCTGGGCGATAAAAAGGCGTTGATCGCCGCTCATGTTTCGGACTTCCGCAGGATCTCCGTGAGGGAGGAAGTCGGCGTCCGCATGCTTCGGGAAGCCGCGGGAAGAGACGACATCGTTCGCATGCCGGATCCGGTCTTTCTCCATGATCGGAAGTTTTGGACGCAGCTCTCCCGCGACGGACGCTCGGCGGAAGGACCGTACATTCTCTGTTATTTTCTAGGGAAAAACGCCGTCCCGACGAACTTTCTGAAACGGCTTTCGCAAACGACCGGCCTCCCGCCGATCCTTATCGCCATGCACGGCAATCCGATCGACTTCCCCGGAGAAAAAATCGCCGCGGCGTCTCCCGAAGACTTCCTTGCCTTGATCCGGGATGCGGCATTCGTCTGCACGGACTCCTTTCACTGCACCGCGTTTTCGATCCTGTTTCACAAGAAATTCTTCACATGCAAAAGATTCGCGAACGACGACAAGGGCTCTCAGAATTCGCGCATTCTTGAACTGCTGGACGAATACGGACTTTCCGACCGATTGATCGACGATGAAACCGCCTGCGATCTTTCCGAAATCGATTGCGACAGGATTCAAGCGCATTTGGACGCAATGAGAAAGCTGGGAGAGGACTGGCTTCGGGAAGCCCTTGAAAGCAACTGCTCATGCGAGGCGGCGAACAAGAAATGACGCAAAAGCCGAATAACGCAGGAAATCCGGGAACGGGAGTCGGAACGCGCGTCTCATGGCTCTTGGATCGCATGAAACGCCCCTTCCATGACGAGCCCGCGAATCGCCCCATGCCGCGTTCGCAGGCGGCGTTGATTCTTGCGGCGATCGTCGTCGCGGCTCTGCTGCTGCGACTTCTTGCGCTTTGTGGAAATCCGATTCTGGCGAGGGACGGGATCGAATATCTCGGCTTCTGCGAACGGTGGTTCGAGGAAGGCGATGCGTTTCTGGAGGCGTCCGTCCGCATCAGGCCATTGCTGTTCCAGTATCTTGTCGTTGCTTTGATGCGTTGCGGACTCTCTTCGGAAGCGGCTGGAATCGGACTCAACGTCCTTGTCGGTTCGCTCCTTGTCGTTCCAATGCATCTCGCGGGACGCGCGCTTTTTCAAAGCGAAATCGCCGGACTCTGCGCCGCCGTCCTTGCAGCCGTTCTTCCGCCTTTG
>CAZAAM010000167.1:0-4125 GCA_964483055.1 uncultured Victivallales bacterium | reverse complement strand
GCGTTCGCCTTCTCTCCCTTTTTTCATCCCGCTTTCCCTGCTCTCCGCACGAACGGAACGCATTTCATCCGGACGCATCGACTTCTTCCATCCAACCCCTTCGCGCTCTTCCTTAGCATCCCTCCTCGGTTCGCTTCCGCCTTCCTGCATCGTCAAGGGTCATCTGCGCAACGAAGCAATCCCGACTCTCATCCGAATTTCCTATTCGCTTGTTTTGCGAACCGCGAATGCGCAATGTCTGTCTCTGCAGCTGCGCGTTCATCCTGCGGCGTCCCGTCGCTTCGCATGCGCCGTTCAATTTCTCCGCTCTCTGTCGGCGCTCCCTTTTCACCGCCCTCTTATCGCGAGACGACGCATTCCTGCCCCGCATTCGCCTTCAGGCGGGAAGCGAACTCTTTCTGCAAACAGGCAATAAAAAAACGAACAAGGAGATAAAAATGCCCCCTTCTCCTCCCATCCCCGTCATCTTCGGTCTCTGCAGCTTTTTTTGCATATTTCTTGGCTATGCGTCGCTGATGAGGCGCGTCTTGAACTCGCACATCATCCCGATCTTCCTTGTTTCCTGCTTTGTCGTCGTCTCCTATTTTGCGTTTTTACTCGGCATCTATCCGATCGTGCTGCCCATGATCAAAATCTGCGGACTGCTTCTGTTTGTCGCCGCCCTGCTCCCTTGGAAGCCCGTATTTCGCGCAAAGAGCATAACCCTCGAAAGCAGGAACGATTCCTTTCTTTCAAGGCTGGACGCCCTTTTCCGCCCCACGTCGTTCTTCTGGATCGGGGCGTTCATCGTCTCGGCGCTGATCATCCGCTACGACATCATGCCGGAAAACAAAGACGACTTCAATCATTGGACCGTTTATGCGAAATGGATTCTCTTGAATCAACAGCTTCCGTCGACCGCAGGTGTCACGTCGTATCTTGCATACGTTCCAGGCATTTCAATTGCAAAGGCTTTTTTTGCATCCTTTTTTCCCGATTCATGCAACCTGTTTTCCGTTTTTCTCGCGGCGCATTATACGTTTCTTTGGGCGATCTTAACTTCGCTTATTCCTTCTTTTCCGCGCGAAACTTGGCGAAATACGCTGTCCCTTTCCTGCTTTATTGCGTTAGAGACCCTTTTATTGTCGGAAGGAGCCATCCTTCCAAAAGGACTTGAGGAAATAAGAAACGGAGTCTTGCTGCTCGCCGTTCTTGCTGCAGTTCTTCTTTTCAGCGCGATAAAATGCGCCAAAGCAAGAAAAATCCACCTAGGAGCCTGCTTGTTGTATGCCATTTTCTATTTTCTTTTGATACTGAAGGGTTCCGTAGGCGAAACGACCATAGATTATTGCATCGGCTTTTTATTCGCTTCGCTTTGCCTGACTTATTTTATGCACGTTCGGGTTTTGCTGCAAATGAAAGACCTCCATCGGTTGAAAGGCTTTTTGATTCTCCTTCCAATTCTTGGCTTTTTCATCCTTTTGAAAAACAACTGCATCATTTTTGCCGTATTTTTCTGCCTTCTTGTTTTCTTCGATTCCATTCTCTCGGCATTTTCCGTGAAAAGAAGCGCGAAGCAGCGGCTCGTCCTCGTTCTCCTGCCTTTTGCTATCATGATTTTTGGAACGCTCCTGTTTCATTATTCTTGGCGCGCGGGTTATCTAAGTCGTCTGGAAAAAGCCGATGAACAACAATTCGAATCGGCGAGAGCGAATCTTTCCATTTCAAAAATCTACAAGACGCTGACGGACAAAAGCGATGTCAAAACAGCGTCATTCATTCAGGAATTCCTTGTCGGAGCCAAAAAGGCTCCTATTCTAGGCTCTTCCACTCAAAAGGATGTTTCGCTCGTTTCGACTCTTGCGCTTATGATTCTTTCCTTTGGTTCGTCTCTCATCATTTTGCTCTCGTCTCCGAAGCGGCACGTCGGGAAGAATTTGATATTTTTTTCTGTCTTAAGCGTGTGCTTCTTCCTTAACTTTGTTTTTCTATTGGTGTCTTTCATCTTCTTTTTCAATTATGGATTCAATTTAACGGGCGGCGCCGCGATACGCTACGCAACCCATTTCATTTATCCCTGGATTTTGACAGTCTGCGCCGTTTCATGCTTCTATTTTGCCAAATCGGGCAAGCCAATAAGGCCTTTCGTCTTCATTTTCATACCGATTCTTTTTTGCTTTTGGCTTCCGGCGTTTTCAAAGTCGGATTCCGGAAGCAACATCAATCGAAAAAAGCTTTCTCTGGCGAGATTCGAAAAAGATCTTGCATTTTCGCACATCATCCATGATTCAATCATGCGGGATCTTCAGCTCGCTCCAACGAAAGCGTTCGCCTCGCATCGACGGAGAATCCCGCCCGACTCGCCTCTTTATCGAGTCATCCGCATAAATGACCCGCAATCGAAATCCGCACGCTATTATTATGAGCGGTGCATCGTCTATTTTGCTGTGGATGACCATGGAAATTTTTCCAGAACAAGCTCTAAGACGTTTTCCCAGTTTCTCAAGAACAAGTATGATTATTTAGTATACGACTACCTGCTTTCCCTTCAAGACAAAAGTACGGAAAAAGCTTTCTTGGAAATGGCGAAGGACTATCTCCCGCCTGACTATAAAGGCGGAACATGCCTGTTCCGAATTGAAAAAACAGCCAAGCCGAAACCAAATGGAAAGCCTTTCCGGCTCGTCCCCGTCCCTGTCCCGCAAAGCCTTCCATGACGAAACAAGCTCCTCGATTTTATAATCAACTTCAACTTCCGCGAGCATTTCATGACATCCTCATCCATGCGCAAAATCGCAATCATCCTGCCAAGCTACAATCCGGACGCGAATCTGCCCGCTCTGATTCGCCGACTGCAGGAACTGACCACGATGGAAATCATCGTCGTCAACGATGGCTCGAAAAAGGAGTGCGCACCCATCTTCGACGAAGTGAAACGCCTTGGCGCGACACTGATCGAGCATGCCGTCAATTTGGGAAAGGGGCGGGCGTTGAAAACGGCTTTCAATTATTTTTTGAGTCGATATCCTGATGGCGGCGGCGCGACAACTGCGGATGCCGACGGGCAGCATGCGCCGAAAGACATTCTGAACGTTGCAAACGCCATGAACGAATATCCGGATTCAGTGATCCTGGGCGTCCGCGAATTTCATTCCAAGGACGTCCCGTTCAAGTCCCGCTTTGGAAATCTTCTGACATGCAAGGTTCTGAAACTGTTCTCAGGCGGATTGAACATTTCCGATACGCAAACAGGCCTTCGCGGCATTCCCGCTTCATTCATGAGGGAACTGATGAACTGCCATGGAGAGCGATTCGAATTCGAAACGCGGATGCTGCTTCTGGCGCACGAGCGGGACATGCCCATTCGGGAAACGCCCATTCAAACGATCTATATCAATTCGAACAGGGAAACGCACTTCGACCCTATTCGCGATTCGATCCGAATCTATCGGATCCTTTTTTCCAGCTTCTTTCGCCGACTGTTCCGTTTTC
This sequence comes from uncultured Victivallales bacterium, assembly GCA_964483055.1. GTDB lineage: Bacteria > Verrucomicrobiota > Lentisphaeria > Victivallales > UBA1829 > UBA1732. Next base: position 654 of record CAZAAM010000167.1, on the reverse strand, counting down.
TTGTCAGTTCGGGCTTGTCGGCGGTCGCGGACATACTTCTCTTCTATCTCTTTTTTCGGCTTTTCACAGATATGCCGATTCCCCGGCTTTTCGCAGCGGTTCTCCTCGCAAGGATCATTTCTTCGACGCTCAACTACCTGCTCAACAAAAATCTTGTCTTTCGACAAAACTCTTCCGGACGCGAATTCTTTTCATTCAGCTCCTATTGGAAGTATGGCGCATTGTGCGTTTTGATCTGCGCCGCCTCCTACTATGGAACCCGCCTTGCGGTTTGGGCGTTCGGAACGGAGTACATTGTTTTGGAAAAAATCATTGTCGACACCTTCTTGTTTTTTGCAAGCTTCTTTTTTCAATCCCTGGTCGTTTTTGCAAGGGGAAAGCGATGACCTTGTTCGCCGAGCCAAAAGCCGGCAGCGATTTTCCTGTCCGACGAACAACTGCACCTCGCATTCCCGAAGGAGATTCTCGACGGCGGACTGCTCCGCATCGATCCAGGATCCGGCAAGGCGACCGAAGTCCTCTTTGAGGAAATCGCGATCAAGAACATGAAACAACAGAAAGGAAGACAGCAACATGCAAAATGATGCAAACGAATTCAGTGCGCCTCGCCTCTTCGTGTCCGCCCTCTTGCCGGCGCGCCGTCACGCCATATGC
>CAZAAM010000166.1:0-4184 GCA_964483055.1 uncultured Victivallales bacterium | reverse complement strand
CCGCCGAGCGCCGGGGCTGTTCCCGTCCCGGCGATCATTCCGGCTGTTCTTCTCGTCCCGGCGACCGCCCGGGCTATTCTTCCCGTCCCGGCGACCGCCCGGGCTATTCCCGTCCCGGCGATCGTCCCGGCTATTCCCGCCCCGGCGACCGTTCCGGCTCTCCGTATCGCGGCTCGCAGAGTTCCGGCATGGGACAACGCCCCGCCGGCCTCGGTCATCATGCGTCGCAGGGAGGAAGTTCAAACAGCGCAGGGCATTCCCCGTTCCGAAGCGGCGAAGCGCCGCGTCCGTCGGCGGGCGGCGGCTTCTCCGCGGCTCCGATGGGAAAATCCTCCTTTTCCGACCGTGATCGCGGATCGCGCAGGGATCGCGATCGCGGCCGTGACCGCGGCCGCGACCATGATCGCGAGATGGAGAGAGAAGAGCGGCAGCAGGCGAATCCCTTCGCATCGACCATGGGGGAGATCGTTCCGATGGGCGATGGAAGCGAGGTGCACATCAAGGCTCCGGTCATCGTCAAGGGACTGGCCGAGGCTCTTTCCCGAAAGCCGAACGAAGTCATTACCGCGCTCATGATGATGAACGTGCTTGCCAGCATCAATCAGACGGTGGACAACGACACCGCCGTGAAGCTGGCTGCGAAGTTCGGCTTCAAGCTCGTCATCGACCGCCGCGACAAGGAAATCCATCAATTGAAGGAATCTCTCGCGGAGGAAGGCAGCGAAATCGCGCCGGAGGACAAGGTTTACGAAAGCAAGGAATCCGATCTCAAGCCGCGTCCGCCGATCGTGACCTTCATGGGGCACGTCGACCATGGCAAGACGTCGCTGCAGGACGCCATTCGGAAGACGCACGTCGCAGACGGCGAGGCCGGCGGAATCACGCAGAATATCGGCGCATCCGTGGTTAATTTGAATGGAAGGCAGATCACGTTCATCGACACGCCGGGGCACGAAGCGTTCACGCAAATGCGCGCCCGCGGCGCGAACGTCACCGATCTCGTCGTACTGGTCGTGGCGGCGGATGACGGATTCATGCGGCAGACGATCGAAGCGATGAATCACGCCAAGGCGGCGAAAGTGCCGATCATCGTGGCGGTGAACAAGATGGATCTTCCGGACGCCAATCCCGACAAGGTGTTGCGCAATATGCAGCAGCACGGACTCATGCCGGAGGAATGGGGCGGCGACGTCGCCTCGATTCGCGTTTCCGCCCGGACGGGCGCCGGAATCGACGACTTGCTCGAACGCATTCTTTTGGAAGCGGAAATTCTGGAACTTAAGGCGAATCCGAAGAATCCGGGGCAGGCCTACGTATTGGAATCGGAGCTTGAGCCCGGCCTCGGTCCGACGGCGAGCATCGTCGTTCGCAACGGAACCGTTCGAGTCGGCGATCCGGTCATCTGCGGCTGCCATTATGGAAAGATTCGCACGCTGATCGATCACCGCGGACATCGTGTTCCGCTTGCCGGACCAAGCACGCCCGTGAAGGTCGTCGGCCTTTCCGGCGTTCCGGAAGCGGGAATGCGCATGGCGGTCTGCGCCTCGTTGAACGAGGCGAAGGATCTTTCCGAAGCGCGAAGCGCATCGGCGCGCAGCGAGGCTTTGGCGAACCGTGCGCAGGGCGCATCTTTGGAAGACATGTTCTCGCAGATGGAGGACGGAAAGCGCAACAATTTGAAGGTGGTCGTCAAAGCGGACGTGCGCGGATCGTGCGAAGCGATCGTGGAGTCGCTGAAGAAGCTGCCTTCGGAAAAGATCAGCGTGGAAGTCCTGCATTCGGACGTCGGCGCGATCACGGAGAACGACGTGCTTTTGGCGGCGTCTGCGGGCGCCATCGTCATCGGCTTCCATGTGCGTGTCAATCCCGGCGTCAACGACGTCGCGAAGAAGTCGAAGGTCGAAATCCGTCTTTACAGCATCATCTACGAGCTGATCGAGGACATTACCGACGCGCTGGCCGGACGTCTGGAGCCGGAAAAGCGCGAGAAGGAGCTCGGAAAGGTGAAGATTCTCAAGATCTTCAATCTTTCCAAGGGAACGAAGATCTGCGGATGTCTTGTCGAACGCGGTCTCGTCAAGGTCGGCGCGAAGGCGCGCGTCTATCGAGGATCGGAGCTGATCTTCAACGGCGAAGTGCGCAGCCTGCGCCATTTCCAGGACGACGTGAAGGAAATGCACGCCGGACAGGAGTGCGGCATTCGTTTGGACAACTTCGCGGACTTCATGGAAGGCGACATCATTCAGCTGTATGAAATCGAACTGCGGAAGGCGACGCTCTGAGGCCGTCGGCGTCGGAGCCGCTTCCGAAACAAGGAAATACGTTTCGCATGGCTTCTCACAAGCATAGACATCCCATCGCTTCCGTAGATCGCATCGCGCGCGTCAACGAGCTGTTGAAGCGCGGTTTGGCGGACATCATGGAAAGTCTCGGCATGAACGAACGGGAAGGATGCCTGATCTCCGTCACGCGCGTGCATTGCTCCTCCAGCCTGACGAACGCGACGGCCTACGTCAGCGTGCTTGGTCCGACGACTCCGGAAAAGGAGCAGCGGATCGTGCGAGAGCTGATTTCGCGCAAGGCGGAGCTCCAGTCCGCCATCGCGGCGCAGATCATCCTGAAATACACGCCCGTTCTGCATTTCGTCATCGACAAGTCCGTGGAGCAGGGAGATCGCGTTCTTGACATCCTTCGCAGGATGGAGGAGTCGGGCGATGCGCGTCAATGATTTCGGCTCGATGCTGGCCGCTCTGGAATCGGTCCGCGAAAAAGCGAAACCGATTCTCGTGGTCACGCATGAATGGCCGGACGGCGATGCGATCGGGTCGTCCTGCGGCATGTGGCGCATGCTTTGCGACAACGGCTTTAACGCCGCGCTGTTTCTTCCGGACGAGATACCGGACGCCTATCGCTCCTTCCTGCCGAAGGACGCCTTGGTTCATCCGGAGCCCGCGACGGTCAACGACTCCTTTTCCATGATCCTGAACGTGGATGCATCGACCGTGAAGCGCGTGGGACTGGGGGCGATTCGGTTTTCGGATTTGAACATTCCAGTCGTTACGTTCGATCATCATCCCGACAACGAGCTGTTCGGCGATCTTTCTTATGTGGATCCGGATGGATGCTCTACGGCGGAGACGCTCTGCCAGTTCGCGGAAGCGTGCGGCTGGACGATCGGCGCGGATGCGGCGACATGGCTCCTGCTCGGCGTCACGACGGATACCGGATGCTTCCGCTTCAGCAACGCGGACGCGTCGGCGCACCGCACGGCGGGAGCGCTTCTTGCGCGCGGCGCGGACAACGACCGGATCATGAATGAAGTTTATTTTTCCAAGCCATTGAATCTGGTCCGCTTCGAAGCGGCGCTCCTGGGAATGCTGGAAACGGCCTTCGACGGGCGCTTCGCCTGGTGTCGCATTACGCGAGAAATGCTGGACGAATTCGGCGTGAATCTTCGCAACACGGAGCAAACGATCGAGCAGGTCCGCGGCATTCAGGGCGTCGAAATCGCTGCGTTGGTCAAGCCGGCCGTCTCGCAGGGAATCTACAAGGTTTCGCTCCGTTCGAAGAATCCGGAATTTTCCGTTGGACGCATCGCGCGCGGTCTGAACGGCGGCGGTCACGAAATGGCGGCGGGCGGGACGATCTTCGCCAAGACGCCGGAGCAGGCGATCGAAATACTTTTGCAGCATGTCAGAAAGGAACTTCATCATGAGGCATGACCCGAGCAAGCATAGACTTCCGCCGTTCACGAAGAACGGCATTCTGCTGATCGACAAGCCGAAGGACTGGACGAGCCATGATGTCGTCGCCTTCTTCCGCGCGCGCTTCAATGCGGTGAAGGTCGGACATTGCGGGACGCTCGATCCTGCGGCCACGGGTCTGCTCGTCATCGTGTTCGGCAAGTTTACGAAATTCAGTCAGAAGTTTTCCGGCGAGGACAAGGTTTACGAAGGCACGGCTCTGTTCGGGACGGTTACGGATTCGCAAGACATGGACGGAACCGTCCTGCGTACGGCGGATGCCTCCTTTCTGACGGCGGACATGATTCGGAACGCATTCCTGAAGTATCGGGGAACGTTTCTCCAGACGCCGCCGATGGTCTCTGCGGCGAAGAAGAACGGCGAACGACTTTACGCTTTGGCCCGCAAAGGAGTGGAAGTGGAGCGCGAACCGAAGGAGGT
>CAZAAM010000165.1:0-4191 GCA_964483055.1 uncultured Victivallales bacterium | reverse complement strand
CGCCGGAACACCTGATCGACTGGAAGGGCAACGACTGGAAGCCCGGCATGGTCGATGCCGACGGCAAGCCTGTCAAAGCGGCCCATCCGAACGCCCGCTTCACCGCACGCGCCTGCAATTGCCCGGCGATCGCCCCGAACTGGGAAGATCCGAAGGGCGTGCCTGTCAGCGCATTCCTCTTCGGCGGTCGTCGTCCGAGCACCCTCCCGCTGGTCTATCAGAGCAAGAGCTGGGAGCACGGCGTCTTCATCGGCTCCACGGTCGGTTCCGAAGTCACCGCCGCTGCGCTTGACGTCAAGGCCGGCACCGTCCGCCGCGACCCGTTCGCCATGCTGCCCTTCTGCGGATACAACATGGGCGACTACTTCAAGCACTGGCTGGAGATCGGCAAGAAGGAAGGTGCAAATCTTCCGAAGATTTTCTGCGTCAACTGGTTCCGCAAGACCGCAGACGGCCGCTGGCTCTGGCCGGGCTACGGCGACAACAGCCGCGTCCTCAAGTGGATCTTCGAACGTTGCGACGGCGAAGGCAAGGCGCAGGAAACTGCGATCGGCTTCCTCCCGACCGAAGACGCCATCGATCGCACTGGCACGGATGTGACGGAAGAAGACATGAAGCAGCTTCTCACCGTTGACGTCGAAGGCTGGAAAAAAGAGATCGAAACGATCAGCGAGCACTACGCGAAGTTCGATCGTCTTCCGAAAGAGCTCGAAGAGCAGCGCAAGGCTCTCGAAGCCCGCCTGAACGCCTGATCCGATTCTGCGATTCAGTCATCCGACCCCTGCGCGCCCTCGTCAAGGCGCGCAGGGGTTTTTCCTTTCGCGCCGCATGCCTTGAGCAATGCCCGAAGGGCGTTTTGGGTTCTGAAAAACGTGCGTCCGTCTTGAAAAAAGCAAACCGGCGGAGTACAGTATTCCGAGCATCATGTCAACGAAAAGACGACGCACGCTCGACCGTGCGAAAATGTCATATGGAAGGATTGCGCAAATGACGAACAATGAAGCGCCAAGGGAACGCAAGGATCTGCCGGAACCGTTCTGCTGGGATCTCTCCAAAATCTATGCCTCCCCCGAAGACTGGGAAAAGGATTTTCGACGTTTGGACTCCCTTCTTGCGGACCATCAGGCATGTCGCGGACGTCTTGGAGAATCCCCCGAAGCCATGAAGCGCGGATTCGAAACGGGAGACGCCCTTTCCCTTTGTCTTGAAACTCTCTACGTCTATGCCAGCCACAAGTCCGACGAGAATCTCGCCGACGGCGTCAATTCCGCGCGACTCGCGCGCATCGCCGCCCGCTATGCCGAAATTCGCGGCGAAACCGCTTGGTTCGAACCGGAACTCCTCTCCATCGATCCGGATCGTTTCCGAGAACTGATGAATGCGCCTGAACTTGCGCTCTACCATCGCACTTTGGAACAGACCGAACGCGAACGTCCGCACACGCTTTCCGAAAAGGAGGAGCGAATCCTCGGCATGAGCGGCGACGCCTTTTCCACCTCCCACACGATCTTCTCAAAGCTGAACGATGCCGATCTTCGTTTTCCGAAGATCAAGGATTCCAACGGAAACGAAATCGAAATCACCCATGCGAACTACATTTCCTTTCTGGAATCCCCCGATCGGCGCGTCCGTCGCGACGCGTTCAACGCCCTTTACGGCGTCTATGAAGCCTTCGGCAACACCTTCGCCGCAATTCTCGAAGGCACAGTCAAAGTCGGCGTCCTTTCCGCCAGGCTCAGGAACTTTTCCAGCGCGCGCGCCGCAGCGCTCTTCCCGGATGCAATCGATGAATCCGTCTATGACGGCTTGATCAACGCGATCCATGCGCGCCTTCCGCTTCTTCATCGTTACATGTCCTTGCGAGCAAAGAAGCTCGGATTGGAAAAACTGGAGATGTACGACATCCTGAATCCGCTGGCTCCGCGCCCCGTCGCCAGCTTCTCCTGGGACGAGGCGAAACAGATCGTTCGCGATGCGCTCGGCGTCTTCGGTCAGGACTACGTCCGGACGCTGGACCGCGCCTTCGAAGAGCGCTGGATCGATGTCTTTGAATGCCGCGGCAAGCGTTCCGGCGCCTATTCCGGCGGATGCTACGGCAAGCCGCCGTTCGTTCTGCTGAACTTCACGGGCTCGCTGGACAGCGTCTTCACGCTGGCGCATGAACTGGGACACTCCATGCACACATGGCATTCCAATTCGGCGCTGCCGTATCATTGCGCCGAATATCGGATCTTCGCGGCCGAGGTCGCAAGCACGACGAACGAACTCCTTTTGCACCATCATCTTATGAAGACGACCGAAGATCCCTCCATCCAAATCGGCCTGCTGACGCACCTTCTGGACATGATCCGTGCGACCGTCTTCCGGCAAACCCAGTTCGCCGAATTCGAACGCGACATTTACGCCATGAAGGAAGGCGACGAGCCGCTGACCGCCGATTCGCTTTGCGCGAAATATCGTGCGATCAATGCCGCATACTACGGCCCCTGCGTCAACGACACGCCCCCGATTCGTTGGGAATGGGCGCGCATCCCGCATTTCCACTACGACTTCTACGTCTATAAGTATGCCACTGGCCTTTCTGCGGCAGCCAAGCTCTCCCGCGACATCCTCGAAGGGAAAACTGACGCCTATCGCCGCTTTCTCTGCGCCGGAGACACGAAAGATCCGCTCGACCTCCTGCGCGACGCGGGCGTCGACTTCTCGACTCCGGAGCCCGTCGACGCCGCCATGGAGCTTTTCCGCTCAGCGCTCGACGATCTGGAAGCGCGTCTCATCCCCGAACGTTCAGAAAAGCAAGATGCTGAAAAAAGGTCTTGAAAAACAGGCAAGGACGTTGTATATTAACGTTCCTTTATAATACTCTATCCGCAATCCTCCCGCATGGTCTTTTTCATGTCCCGAAACCTTCGCCACATTCGAAACAGGACTCTCGTCCTTCGCCGTCTGGCGATCGCCTTTCTGGCGTTCGTCTGCGCGCGCTCTCTTGCAAACGAAGGCGCCATCGACAACGTCTACAACATGATTCCTCAGCCGAACATGGATCAGCTTGTGGACATGCAGGGGCTTGCGTCGCTCGGAAAAATGCCGGACGGCGTTCACGCCGCGGCGGACTCTTACGAATACGTCGGCGGCAACATCATCGCGCGCGGGCACGTCGTCCTGACTGCGCCGGACAAGAAGATCTCCGCGGACAAGCTGATTCTCAACAACGACACCATGGACTTTGAAGTCTCTGGCGACGTTTCCTTCTCCGCGCTGATGAAAACGCGAGCGCTGATGACTCTGGAGCAGTATAACGCGGCGCGCAACGATCCTCTCGTCTCCGTCGAGATTCTCGGATATGAAACGGCGCCCGACGGAACGCAGAAGCTTTCTGTGGAAAAGACCGTGACGACGACTCTCATCCGCGCCTCCCGCGCCGCAGGAAACTGGAAGAACGGCACGATGCAATTCCGCAACTTCGCATTGAAAAGCGGCATGATCTTCTGCACCGGAAAGTTCGCGGAACGGTCCTTCGACGGAACCATCGACGTCAAGAAGGCCAAGTTCACTACTTGCGAATACCTTGTCGACAACCACAGCCACTACGCCATCGCCTCGTATGACGCGGTCATCTATCCCCGCCCTACGAACAGCAGCCTTTACCAGTATCAGGCGGACGACGGCGAGCACACCATTTGGTTCTTCAACAACTTCATCGAAGTCTACGGCCTCCCGCTCTTCTGGCTGCCGGTTCTCTACAAGCCCGCCGACATTTCCTCCTTCGGCGCCAAGCTTGAATTCGGAGAACGCTCACGCTGGGGCTACTACGTCCGCACCAGCAAGCACTTCAAGCTTCTTGACGAACCGTACCTGAACACCAATCTGATGTTCGACTTCTATGAGCGGCGCGGACCTGGATTCGGCATGAGCGCGGATCTCGTCACCCCGGAATCCTCTTCCGAGTTCTTCCTCTATGGCATGTATGATCGCAATCCGTACATGTACTTCGACTACGACTGGGATTCCAGCCAGCCGAACAGCGATTACAGAGAAAACAACTCCCGCATGACCATCCCGAACATGCGATACGAGTTCCGCTTCAACAACGTCACCCACCTTACTTCGCGCCTCGATTTCCGCGCTCAGATCGACATCCTCAGCGACTACAACTTCCTGCGCGACTTCTTCAACCGTCGCTACAACTCC
>CAZAAM010000164.1:0-4193 GCA_964483055.1 uncultured Victivallales bacterium | reverse complement strand
CGCGCCGGGCTACATTCAGACGGATATGACGGGCAAGCTGTCGGAAGAGGCGCGGAACGCCTTCGTGAACTTCATCCCGTTGAAGCGTCCGGGCAAGCCGGAAGACGTCGCGAACGTCGTCGGCTTCCTTTGCGGTCCCGACTCGGACTACGTGACTGGTCAGGTGATCAACGTCTGCGGCGGATTCCTGATGTAAGGAAAACTCGCCGCGCGGCGTGCGTTCGCGGAGAAATGGCGTCGCGCGCCGCACAAAACGATTGTTTCTTACGTGAATTTGCAAGAAATGACTTGAAAAATTGCAAAAAGCTGTTATAGTAATTAGCAATGCTTTGAGATTGAATCACAAACAAGAGCCACAACCATAACAGGAAAGGGTTTGTAATGTCCACTATCGCAGAGAAAGTCAAAGAGCTCGTTGTCAAGCAGCTCGCCGTTGCTGAAGATCAGGTCACCGATGAGGCTCGTTTCGTTGAGGATCTGAATGCCGACTCCCTCGACCTCGTCGAGCTTATCATGGCTCTGGAAGAAGAGTTCAGCTCCGAGATTCCGGACGAGGAAGCGGAAAAGCTGAAAACCGTTGGCGACGCCATCAAGTACATCGAGGCGAAGCAGAAGGGCGAATAAACCCTGCTGTTGCGAATTCAGGGTCATTCGTCCATCGAGTGACCCTTTTTTTCTGCTGTTTCACATCCCCCCCGGAGAAATTTTATGAGCGAGAGAAGAGTTGTCATCACCGGTTATGGCGCAGTCTCCTGCGTCGGAAACGACGTTCCGACGATGTGGGACTCCGTCGTGAATGGAAAATGCGGCATCACGCGGGTTACGCTTTTCGATCCCACCGGCTACAAATGTCAGCTCGGCGGCGAAATCAAGAATCTTGACGTTTCCGCCTTCATCCCGGAAAAGGAGCGCCGCCGCATGGACGACAACTGCGTCTATGCGATCATCGCGTATGAAGAGGCCCGCAAGGACGCGGGGCTTCCCGCGGACTTCCGTTCGGAGGAATCCACGATCGATCCGGACATGGTCGGCGTCTGCATCGGAAGCGGCATCGGCGGCATGCGCACGATCGAATCGCAGTCCGGCGTCTTTCATCTGAAGGGGGCTGCACGCGTCTCGCCCTTCATGATCCCGATGCTGATCGCGAACATGGCGTCCGGCATGGTTTCCATGCGTTGCGGAGCGATGGGCGCGAACTTTACCTGCGTCTCCGCCTGCGCCAGCGGTTCGCATGCCATCGGCGCCAGCTTTCAAGCGATCCGCAGCGGCGAAGTCGATATGATGATCACCGGCGGCACGGAGGCCAGCATTTCCGGTCTCGGCTACGCAGGATTCGGCGCGATGAAGGCCATGAGCCAGCGCAATGACGATCCGCTGCACGCCAGCCGCCCATTCGACCGCGAGCGCGACGGCTTCGTCATGGCCGACGGCGCGGGCGTCCTGATTTTGGAAGAATATGAACATGCACGCAAGCGCGGCGCCAGAATCCATGCCGAAGTCATCGGCATCGGCGCATCCGGCGACGCCTATCATATCACTGCGCCCGCTCCTGGCGGAGCAGGCGGCGTCAAGGCGTTCCGCAAGGCCTTCGCTTGCGCCGGAATCAATCCGGAACAGGTCGATTACCTGAATGCGCACGGAACCAGCACCCATATGAACGACCTCGGCGAAACGCAGATGGTCAAAACTCTGTTCGGCGACCATGCGCGGAAGATGGCGATCAGCAGCACCAAGGGAACCATGGGACACGGTCTTGGCGCGGCGGGCGGTTTCGAGACGATCATCGCGACGAAGGCGATTGAGACGGGAATCATTCCCCCGACAATCAACTACATGGTTCCGGATCCGGAATGCGATTTGGACTACACTCCGAACGTGGCGCGTGAACGCAAGGTGGACATTGCGATCAACACGAATCTCGGCTTCGGAGGACACAACGCAGTCATCGTTCTTCGAAAGGTATGACGGCTTGCAACATTGGAAGAGGAGGCTTCCTATGAAATTCGAAATTCCCGCACTGGGGGTCATCGCCGCTGCGGCTGCGCTGCTCGCGTCCGCCTGCGCCGAGGATGTGCCCGTCCCCAACGATTCGCGTGCTCAAGTTTGGGCGCCGACCGTGAAGAGCAGCTATCCGGATTGGCAGCCGCCCGCCGCCATGCCGCAGGGCAATGCGGATTATGAGGAGGCATTTGCGCAAGCCGCGCAGACTGGCGAGATCGTGTACCGGGAAGACCGCTTCATTGCTCCGCCGTCCATGGACGGGAAGCAGGCAAGTCCGGAGGCTCAGCCGCAAGAAGATCCGCTTCCCAACGTTGCAGCCGCGTTTACGCGGATCGATGTGACCGCCGCGGACGGCTATCCCGTGAACGGGACTTTGCTTTCCGAGGAGCGTTTGCTCGAATATTTGGATCGTGTCGACAAGGAAATTCGCATCAATGTGTTTGTTGCGAGAATGGCGCCGAACGAGAAGCTCGGACGTCTCCTGCAGGAGTGCCGCGCTCGAGGCTTGAAGAACGTCTTCCTGCTTCGCGAAGGCGAATTCGCTCCGATTCAGTCCGCCGCGCAAACGCAGCCTCGCGCTCCGCGCCGCACGGTTTACGTCGTCGATCCCGAAGGTCCGGTGACGGAATACGTCGTGGCCAAGGACGAATCGTTGTCGCTGATTGCGCAGAAGGTGTATCATGACGGCGCGCTGTGGGGAATTCTGGCCAATGCGAACAAGTCGCTGCTGAAAGGCGGCCCAGACAAGCTCCGCCCCGGAATGAAGCTCAAAGTGCCGTCCATCAAGGTCGCCCGTTGACGGGGGCGTCGTTGCGTTCTGACCATGGAACCCGAAGAGCCTCCTCTTTTGCAGCAGGGAAAGGTTTTTTTTGAAAATTCCCTGACGCTGGAGCATGCGTTCGCCGGCGACTTGACCGGGAATCTGCGAAAAATGCGCGACGTCTTCGGAGACGTCTTCACCGTCCGCGACGTCTGGATTCAGATCGCGGACGAGGCGTCTTCCGCACGCGAATTCGTCGAGACGTTGGCGCGCTTCCGCAAAACGTGCGGAAGAAGACTGGATCAGGCAGAGTTCGATTGGATTCTTGACGTCTGGCGACGTTCCGGCTCCGTGCAGGAGCTTCGCAGCTATTTCGCCGAGCGCATCAAGGTCGGGCAGGGGCGTCGCGACGTTTCGCCGCGCTCCCTGCATCAGCTGGAGTACGTGCGTGCGATGCGAACTCAGGATCTTGTTTTCGGCGTTGGTCCGGCGGGAACGGGCAAGACATACCTCGCAATGGCGATGGCTGTTTCCTCTCTGCTGGAGCAGAAGCATTCCCGAATCGTCCTGACGCGGCCGGCCGTGGAAGCCGGTGAAAGTCTCGGCTTTCTTCCCGGAACGCTTCAGGAGAAGATCAATCCGTATTTGCGCCCGCTGTACGACGCGCTCTATGAAATGCTTGATTTTCGTGCGGCGTCCGACCTGCTGGAAAAGAATGTGATTGAAGTCGCGCCGCTCGCGTTCATGCGGGGACGCACGCTGAATGACGCGTTCGTCATTCTCGACGAGGCGCAGAATACGACCAGCGAACAAATGTTCATGTTTCTGACGCGGCTCGGACACCGCGCAAAATGCGTCGTCTGCGGCGATCCTTCGCAGACGGACCTGCCGGCAGGACGCGAATCCGGGCTTCTGCGCGCTTTGGATCGTTTGTCCGACATCCCGGAAATCGCGATCTGCCGCTTCACGGCGACGGACGTCGTCCGTCATCCGCTTGTAGAAAAAATCATACGCGCCTATGGCGTGTTTCAATCCTGACCGGATTCATCCCATGAATGAAGATTGGAAGAAAAGACTGGTTGCGTTAAGATGCTTTGCAACCGGCGCGCCGTTCATCGGCGTCGTCGTGCTGCTGCTCGTCCTCGTTGCCGGCATTCTTGTGCTGACGATTCCGAACAGCCGCAGCTTTCCGAAGATGAACGTCGCTTCAGAGTCTCAGCGCGACTGTTATGCGGAATTCGCTTTCGACTATTCCTTCGATGACATTGATCAGACGGAGCTGAACAAGCGGAGAGAGGCCGTGCGTCGAAGCTTTCCCGCGAACATCTACGTCGTAGACGAGGAGCGCCGCGGTGCGATTCTCAACCGCTTCCATCTTTTTACAGAGCTTGTTCTGAACCCTGCGGACAAGCAGATCGAAGAGCAATCTTCC
>CAZAAM010000163.1:0-4213 GCA_964483055.1 uncultured Victivallales bacterium | reverse complement strand
AAGGAACAATATGAGATTCTCACAAGTCTCGGCATTCCTGTCGTCGTCATGGAGCCCCTTCGCGGAGGCGGACTTGCAACGCTCAACCAGGATGCCGCCGACATCTTCAAGAAGGCCGACCCGAATGCCAGCATCGCATCCTGGGCGATGCGCTATGCGGCAAGCCTGCCGAACGTCATCTGCGTTCTTTCGGGCATGACTCTTACGGAGCATCTTGAGGATAACATCAAGACTTTTACAGACTTCAAGCCGCTTTCCGATGCGGAGCGCAAGACCATCGAAGCCGCCCTCGCCGCTTATCGCAAATCCGGCGCTATTCCCTGTACCGAATGCCGCTATTGCATGCCCTGCCCCGCCGGCGTCGAAATCCCGCGCATCTTCGGACTTTACAATCTGTACAAGACGACAGGAAACTTCTCCCGTTTCCGGCTTGTCTATGGCAATATGGACGAAGACGCGAAAGCTTCCGCATGCGTCGATTGCGGCGCCTGTCTGCCCAAGTGTCCTCAAAAGATTGAAATCCCCAAGCAGTTGCGCATGATCAACGAGGAACTGGAGCGCAAACCCTCAGCAAGAGCGGCATTCTCCTTCTGGTCCCCCGACAACGCGGAGCTTTCATGACGCTGATCCTTTTGGAAAAACTAGAGCTTATGTATCAGCATCATTCTTGCGGGCGACTTGGCCGGGAAATCGCCGAAGATTGAACCTGCGAATCGTTCTCTCCGGCATCTCGGTTTCATCGAAGCGGCAAGGCGTTTCGCCTCGTCTTTCTCCGCGCGGCGTTCTCCTGCGGACGCCGCGCGCAAGACCATTGCATAAGCCCTCGCCGTCTGTCTCAAGTCAGGCGACTTTCCTTGTTCGGCTGACGCAAGCTCTTCCCGAAGAGATGCGTATTCTGCGAAACATTATGTTTTTAACAATGAAGGAAATAAAAGAAAATTTGCTCTCCGTCCGACTGCCCTGAAACGCGATGCCGAAAGCGTTGCGCGCCGCACTCTGCATCGAAAGACGCCCCCTGGCTCAAAGAGCTGACAGCAGATTAAAAACCTGAATCATTTGAAGGAGCCGACAGCGATATTTTCAGACCAGAAGGTCTTGTCGAACATAAGGATATTGGAAATGAAGACTTTGCTTTTCAATGGAAGTCCGCATAAGGATGGCTGCATCTTTACCGCGCTCTTGGAAGTCGCGAAAGCCCTGAAGGAGGAAGGCGTCGATTCCGAGATGCTCCACATCGGAGCGGAACCCGTCCGCGGTTGCATCGCGTGCAACAAGTGCAAGGAAAATCCAGGCGTCGGTTGCATTTTTCGCGATTCCCTTTATGATGAATTCATCGAAAAGGCGGCGGAATGCGACGGAATCGTCATCGGCGCGCCGGTCTATTACGCCGGTCCGGCAGGTTCTCTCTGCGCCTTCCTCGACCGCGCGTTCTACTCTGCCGGAGAAATCCTCAAAGGAAAGCCGGGCGCCTGCGTCGTGAACTGTCGGCGCGGAGGCGCAAGCGCGTCGTTCGATCGACTCAATAAATACTTTACAATCAACCAAATGCCTGTCGTTTCCTCGCAATATTGGAATTCGACGCATGGCTTCACGCCGGAAGACGTTCGCCGTGATCTGGAAGGACTTCAGACCATGCGAACGCTCGGAAGAAACATGGCGTATCTGCTGAAAACGGCAGCGGCGTCCGGCATTCCTCGGCCGGAAACGGAACCTTGGATCGCAACGAGCTTCATGGATTTCGAGCGTCCGAACAGTCCGACGAACCGCTGAGAAGCGAACTTTCAGAGAAAACTCAAAAAACGCATTGCAACTTTTTGCGGCACATCATGTTGTCGAATTGTCGACATCCGGATGCCTGTTAATGCCATCGAGTCATTCCACGCTCCTCTGCAACGCCGCTGGCAACGCCCTTTCTCCGTACGGCGCCGAACAAGAACAGAAACGGCGCAAGACGAATCCTGCAGACGAGCAAGCATGCCGCCTGCCTCGCAGTCAGGAGCCCATCTCAGATGAAAGCGTCGCCCGCATCAAGGATTGTTTGCGTCCGCACGACTGCCGCGCGGACATCGGCGCGCTTGCCTCGCCCATTCCTTGATTCGTAGAATCTCTTGCGCGACAAGAGCGAATTTGCGCATGAAGCGACGTTCGTTCTGCGCGTCGGCGTTCCCTGGAGAAAAACGGCATTTGCAGCAGGCCCCTTCCCTTGATGAAAAACGCGCCCGACGAAAGCCGTCCTGGACGGTCATTCGCGGGGCGCGCTTCATTCTTTCTTTATTCAGTTTTTCGTCATCTGAGGTTTCATGCGGCTTCTGCTGCGGCTCCGGATGCGCCGTCCGACGAAGCGGAATCGTCGATGAGATCCGTCTTGCCCCCCCTGAAGTTACTGATTCGAAGCGCACGCAGGGAATTCGCCACGGCAAGCAACGCGACGCCGACGTCGGCAAAGATCGCGAACCAGACGGATGCGAATCCGATTACGGAAAGCAGCATTACCAAGGCTTTTAATCCGAGCGCGCCGACGATATTCTGCCAAACGATGCGTTGCGTTTTCTGCGCGATCGCGATTGCAGTCGCCACCTTGGCGATGTCGTCCGTCATGATGACGGCATCCGCCGCTTCGATGGCAGCGTCCGATCCGATGCCGCCCATGGCAAAGCCAACATCGGCGCGAGACAGTGCAGGCGCATCGTTGATGCCGTCTCCGACGAATGCGGTCTTCGAGCCTTCCGGAGCGCTCTCGATAAGCTTTTCGAGTTCGACAATCTTGTCCTGCGGCATGAGTCCGGCGCGGAAGGAATCGACCCCTGCCTCCATGGCCACATGTTCGGCGATCGCAGGCGCGTCTCCTGTAAGCATCACAAGCCGCTTCACGCCGCACGCCTTGAGATCCCGCATCGCCTGAGAAACGCCAGGCTTGAGCTGATCCGAAAAAAGAATGCTGCCCAAGTATTCTCCGTTGCGGGCGACGTGCACTGTCGTCTTTGCATGCGAAGTCTTGACTTGGATCCCGATTTGTTCCATCAGGCGCGCGTTCCCTGAGTGAATCTGACCTTTCGACGTCTCCGCAACGATGCCGAGTCCCGCGAGCTCGCGAATCGCAGGGCGCTCTTTCGGGACGGCGCCCCAGGCGGCAAGGATCGATTTCGCAATCGGATGGTTCGATTGCGATTCCGCAAGAGCCGCGCAAGCCAGAAGCTCGTCCTTCGATGCTCCTTCGGCTGGAATAAGTTCCGATACATCGAAGACGCCGCGCGTCAGAGTGCCGGTCTTGTCGAAGGCGACGGTCTCTACTTTTGCCAGCGCCTGCAAATGCGTTCCGCCCTTCACGAGAATTCCATTGCGCGCAGAGGCGCCGATTCCTGCGAAGAAGCTCAGCGGAATCGAAAGAACAAGCGCGCACGGGCAGGAAATGATGAGGAAGCTCAAGGCATTATAGAACCAATCCGAAAACGCGCCCAGCGAAAGCAAAGGAGGAACAACCGCCACAAGAATCGCAAGGCCGACAACGGCAGGCGTATACCAGCGCGCGAACTTGGTGATGAATTTTTCGGCAGGAGATTTCTTCTCCGCCGCATCCCGCACCATTTTCAATATCTTCGCCACGGTGGACTCGGAAAAGAGCTTCTTCACGCGAATCTGCAGCACGGCGTCTGTGGAAATCATGCCGGAAAGGACTTCGCTTCCGGGTCTCGCCTCGCGCGGCACGGATTCGCCGGTCAGCGCCTGCGTATCCAGAAACGCTCTGCCGGATTCGACGACGCCGTCCAACGGAATCTTTTCTCCCGGCTTCACTTCAATCAGATCGTCCAGCTTGATCGTTTCCGGGGACACTACGCGCCGTTCGCCGTTGGCAAGAAGCGTCGCGCTGTCGCTTCGCAAATCCATCAGCTGTTCTATGTTCTTTCGGGACTTCGCGACAGCCGACTCCTGGAGAGCTTCGCCGACTCCGTAGAAGACCATCACGGCAACCGCCTCGGTCATTTCGCCGATCGCAAAGGCTCCCAGAGATGCGATGGACATCAGGAAGTTTTCATCGAACACCTGCCCGCGGCCAAGATTCCGCAGAGCATCCCATAGAATCTCGCCTCCGGCCAGCAGATATGAAACCGCAAAGACCCAGATTCGCGCGGCTTCCGGAATCGGACCGTAGGCGCCGGCAATGCAAATCGCCGTCGCCATGCCTAAACGCAGAAACGTGCGCTTCATTTCAGAC
>CAZAAM010000162.1:0-4246 GCA_964483055.1 uncultured Victivallales bacterium | reverse complement strand
CGTGGAACATGGCTTTGCTTCCGTACTATGTCGTGCTCGGCTTGTGCGCAGGACTTGTGTCGGCCTTCGTCATCCGCGTTTCGCTGAGCATACAGGAACAGTTCAAAGCGTTGACGAACGTCTGGCTGCGCGGACTTTTCGGCTGCATGGTTCTGTATATGATCTTCCTGATCTTTCCCGCCTTGCAGGGAGAAGGCTATTCGTTCATCAATGCCATGCTGCGAAATCGCCCGGAAGAGCTTTATGCCATGAGTCCGCTCGGATTTCTCTTCAGCGATCCCTGGGTGTTTCTTGGGCTTCTCTTTTTCCTGATCTTTCTGAAGGCAGTGGCGTCCTCCATCGGCATGGAGGCGGGCGGAGACGGAGGAATCTTCGCCCCGTCCATGTTCATCGGCGGCTTTCTCGGCTGCTTCCTTGCGCGCCTGAGCCACATGATGAACTTCGTCGGCAGCGGGATGATCGTGGATTCGAATTTCCTTGCTGTCGGCATGGGCGGCGTCCTTGCTGGCGTCATGCACGCGCCTATGACGGGAATCTTTTTGATCGCGGAGATCACGGGCGGTTATCGACTGTTCGTGCCGCTGATGATCGTCGCGTCCATTTCCTGCTATATCTGCCGCAAGGTCTGCCGTTACAACGTCTACAAGTCGCAAATCGTGATGAACGGCGGCGTGCCGGAGGCGAACGAGGATGTCGCGGCTCTGGGAGGCCTTACCGTCGGCGAAATGCTGGAAAAGGATTTTCTTCCTGTTCAGGAGACCGACACGCTCCGGATGCTTCTGCAGACGGTCATGCGTTCCCATCGCAACATCTTTCCCGTTCTGGATCACGAGGAGCGGATCGTCGGAATCGCGACATTGGACGACATCCGCGGCTGTCTTCTGAATTCCGAGCTGTACGACATTACGCTCGTGTTCGATCTCATGAAGGAGACCGGTCCGATTCTTAAGGATACGGATCTCCTGCTTGACGCGATGAAGCTTTTCGAAAATCTTCCCATATGGAACATTCCGGTCACACGGAACGGAAAATACGTCGGTTTCGTATCCAAGTCCGGCGTATTCGACCGCTATCGCCGTCTTCTGAAAAACAAGCATGAGCTTTTCTGACATGATCGAAATATCCCGCAATTCCATTTTTCTGCAGGACGCCGAAGGCAGGGCGACGCCGTTTTCCATCGACGACGTGCGCGATCGTGTTCTGCGAGCTCTGCCGAGCGAGCTTCCGGAGGCGGAGGCCATTGCACGCGACACGGCTTATGCGGTCGATTTTTCCTTGCGCAAAGGGCGCGTTTCCGCGCGCGAACCGCTCTATGTGAAGGCGGCTGCCGTGGATTCGATGATATTGAACATTCTTTCTTCCATCGGCTGCGGATTCGCTGCAGAAGAATACCGAAAGAACTCCTGCATCGCTTCTTTCGCCGAAGAGGCGTCCGAGACGCGCATCGCCTGTTTTCTGGAAGAGACGCTCGGCCTTTCCGGAGACCGTCTTGCTCAAACGGCGCGCAAGGTCGCGAACACCCTTCGCAGCATCGGCGGGGACGAATCCAATCAGGCGCTGACGCTTGAGCTTGCGAAGCATTTTCTGCGCGTTTCGGACGCAGTTTCAAGCCTGAGCGCATCCATGCCGATCATGCATCCGCGGGATTTCCGAAGAATCCCTGCGGAAGAATGCCTTCCACGCATTTCCGAACAGGCGCGAAGGCTGATGCGGATTCGCGCTCTGCGGATGCATTCCGTGGATTTGCGCATCTTCCCCGCCTTGCGTTTGGACGTTCGGCTGTTTCCGATTCAGAAGGAAAAGGGATATGCGCCGCCGCTGACGGAGCTGACGCTCGGCGCCGACTTCGCCGAGATCGCCAATGCGATCGACGAGCTTTGCCTGGTCGCGGATTCCATCTGTCGTTTCAGGGGCCGCGAGGACGCGACGCCGCTCAAGACGATCCTTCATTTCGCGGATGCGACGCTGTTCGTGCGCGAATTCATGGCATGCCCGACGGAAGGCGCAACGGAGGACTGCATCCGAACTCTTGCGGATTTTCTTTGCGGCATGATGACGCGCCAGCCGGTGAAAATCACCTGCGGTTGAATCGCCGTTCGTTCAAGAAAGCTCGTGATTTGCGAAAAACTCCCCGCGCCTTGCAGGAATGCGGCGACATCGCATGAATGGGAACGATTCTTCCCCTTGGAAGACGTTCGACGCGTTTTGAAGCGATTTACGCCATAAGTCTTTCGTTTACGCGCAAACGGCTGCGCATTGCGGAATGCGATGCGAGGAAGATGTACGGCTTGCGTTGCGGGAAATCAGAACGTGGCGCTCCAGCCGCTGGTTTCCTGCCAGTCGCTGTCCGCCCAAAGACTGATGGGATGCGATCCGCTTCGTATTTCCGTGTCTTCGGGCTCGTATTTCTTTACGTGTCCGTCCAGAAACAGATAGTTCGCCATGCCGTCATGCAGGCCATAGGACGACTGTTCTTCGATGTTTTCTTCCTGCTTATCCTTGGAAATAAGGAAAGTCGAGTACTGTCCGATGTAGCTGGAGTCGTCCCAAAAGTCTGCGAGATAGATGATTCCGGCGGCATTGATGACGAAGGACGAGCGCGCGCCGTTCAAGTTCTTGCTCCATGTGCCGGAAAGCGCGCCCTCGTCGTTGAATTGGTTGGTGTCGCGGGAAAGAGTCTGCATGCCGTTGTAAGAGTAGGAGCGATTCCAGTCGCCGTCGTAAGCGGTTGAGTCGCTGGGACAGGACCAGATTTCGAAATCGTAGTTGTTGCTGTTCGGATCAAATTCGTTGTCGTTCTGACCAATGCTCGAGAGAAGCAGACGTTCCAGACTGGATCGCCCGCTCCAGTGACCGGGAATGAAGGCGCCGCGGATGTATGTGGTCTGATATTGTCCCAACGCCTTGCCAAGCTGATTCAAATTGTTGGCGCATGCGGCGGAGTTCGCGCTGTTGCGCGACTTGAGCAGCGTCGGTATCAACAGAGCGGCGAGAATTGCAATAATGGCGATGACGAGCAGAAGCTCGAGCAGGGAAAAGGCGTTTTTCTTTTTCATGACGCGGCCTCCGGAAATGCGTTTCTCTTTAGTATACCTCCGCGCAGGAGAAATGTCAAGCAGGGAAAGAGGCGGAAACGCGTGAAAGATTCGTTTTGCGCGCTTGCACAAGAGTCCATTGTGCAGTATTGTATAGACGCGATTTTTTTCATCATTTCATTCGGAGTTTCCCATATATGGATCGCATTTACAGCATTTTGCTTGACAATGGCGTACGATGCCGCGCGAAGGCCGACGCATCCTTGGATTTGAAGGCGGGCGACTCCTGCGTCTTCCGCAAAGATTTCTTTCAGGATTTCGGACAGATCGTCAAGGCTCTTCCCGACATTCCGGAGACGGAGGACGACGACGCAGAGACGGAGCAGCCCGTCGATAAGACGGAAACATCCGCAGAGACAGGGCGGTACAGCTTTTTCAGCGCGCAGAAGAATGAAATCTTTCCGATTCTGAGAAAGGCGACGGAGGCCGATCAGGAAAAGGCGGCGCGGAATCTCGGACGTGCGAAATCATCTCTGCGGAGCGCATGGAAGCATGTGGAGGCGCTTAACCTGCCGATGAAGCTCATCAATGCGCATGTCACGTTCGACGAACGTCTGATCGTCATTCAATTCAGCGCGGACGGGCGCGTGGATTTCCGCGAGCTTGTGAAGCTGCTGTCCCAAGAATTCAACACGCGCATCGAGCTCCGGCAGATCGGCGTCCGGGACGAAACGTCGATTCTCGGAGGCATTTCCGTCTGCGGGCGTCCCTTCTGCTGCTGCCTCTTCCTCAAGAAGTTCGCTTCCATCAACGTCAAAATGGCGAAGGAGCAGGACCTTTCCTTGACGCCAAGCACGATTTCCGGCGCGTGCGGACGTCTGAAATGCTGCTTGAAATATGAGCATGCCGGATACCTTGAACTGGAAAAGACCATGCCGCACCGGAACGACTGCTGCGACTGCTGCGAAGGCCGCGGTCGCGTCGTCGACCGCAATCTTCTGACGCAGAAGGTTTCAATCCGTTTGGACGGAACCTCGCGAACCGTCGTTTGTCCCGCCTCGGAAGTCACGGTGGTTTACCCTGAAAAATACAAAGGAACGCCCCGCAGCTTCGCTCGCGACGGAAGCGCGCGGACGGAGATTCGCGAAGCGGACGGCGCGGAAAAGCCATCCGTCCCGAACAGCGGCCGCGGCCGCGAGCGCAGCGAAGCG
>CAZAAM010000161.1:0-4246 GCA_964483055.1 uncultured Victivallales bacterium | reverse complement strand
GAACGACTCTCGATGAAACGAATATTCGAGTGCGGCGTTCTGGCGTGCATGCTGAGCGCATTCCCGCTTGTCTCTGCGCAGGACTTTCAGGAATTGGACCGGCTTCTCGACTCATGGACGGAGCAAGGAATCTACTCCGGATGGTCGCTCGTCATCGTGCGGAACGGGCAGGAAATTCACCGGCGCGACGCGGGCGGTTACGACGAAAACACGTCCGTCCATATCGCATCGGCAGGAAAGTGGTACATGGCGGCCTGCATCATGACGCTCGTCGACGATGGGCTTTTGAGCCTGGATGATCCTGTTTCGCAATGGATTCCCGAATTTCGGAACGATCCGAAGGGCAAGGCGACGCTCCGTCAGCTGCTCGCGCACACGTCCGGCTATCCGAACTATCAGCCGCGCGGTTTCGACGACAACTTCCAAACGCTGCAGGAGTCCGTCGTCGCGCTGCTTCCTCGCCCGTTGGAAACGGAACCGGGCTCCGTTTGGAACTATGGCGGACTCGCCATGCAGGTTGCCGGGCGCATGGCGGAACTCGCCGCCGACATGACATGGGAAGAGCTTTGGAAGAAAAAGATCGGGGATCCGCTCGGCATGACTGCGACGCATTGGACGCCGGTGGATCCCGGACACATTCCAAAGCTCGCAGGCGGATGCCGGTCTTCGCTGCATGACTATCGAAACTTTCTCATCATGCTTTCGCAAGGCGGCGTCTTCGACGGTCGGCGCGTTCTGAGCGAGGCCGCCGTGCGTGAAATGGGGCGCGATCAGGTGCGCGACGCGCGGATTCCGCCCGGCGATTTCGTCGAACGTCAATGCGGCGAGTTTCATACGGGAATCTACGGACTCGGACACTGGCGTGAAAAGACCGACGAAGCGGGACGCGTTCTTTTGGAAAGTTCTCCCTCGTGGGCGGGCGCGTATCCTTGGCTCGATCATGAGCGCGATCTCTTCGGAGTCTTCATCGCCCATAAGCGCAACGTCCCGGACAACGCAATGCATCTTTCGAGCATGCTCCCGCGTCTTGTCGGAAAAATCGTGGACGCCTATGACGCAGACGCGCGAACGCGAGATGCGGCCAAGGCTCCGCAACAGAAATAAAAGAGCCCCGTTTCGCGCGCATGCGCCCGGAGACGATGCGATGATTCTGAAACTCCTGCCGCGATGCGGCTCCCTATCTCGAAAATTCGCCTCATGACGGGACGGAATTTCGTCTCTGCATGAACGGCGTCGCGTCGTCGAGCGCAGCGCATAAAAATCCCCTTGGAGTCGCGATGGACTCCAAGGGGGATTTCGCTTTTGTCGAAACCTGTTCCGCCGATCAGCGGAAGCTGAGTTTCAGCGGCTTTCCGGAATAGGTCACAGATTTCTTCTGCGTCGTTCCGTCCGGAGCGATCAGAACGACCTCGTAATCGCGGGTCTTCCGAAGTTGCGGGAAGGAACCTTTGCGCTTTCCGAAGCGGAAAGTCTTGTCCGCCTCGTTCCAGCGAAGCGGGGTTTCCGCGTACTGGCCTTTTTCATAGGCATAGGTCTCGTTGTCGTCTTCGTAGAGCGTGAAGTCTGCGTTTCTTCCGGAATAGATGCGGATTTCATAGGGCTTGTCCGTCTCTTCCGTGGCGTACTGCAAGCCGTTCGGAGCCATTGGGACAATGCTTCCGGCGCGAACGAACAGAGGGAAGACATCGAGCGCATAGACCTTGGAAACGGTCTCGCCGCCTTGATGGAACTTGTTCGTCCAGAAGTCGTACCAGTCGGCATCCTTCGGAAGCTTCGTCGTTTCCATCTTGTTAAGATTCTCCAAAGCCTCGCGCTGCTTGCGAAGGGTTTCCGAATCCTTCCATGCGAAGCGAAGCGCACGTTCGCCGCCGCCTTGGAAGTATTCGATCTTGAACGGAACCTTTTGTCCTTTCTTCAGCTTCAAAAGCTTGCCCTTGTAGCGCGCCGAACCGAAGTTCCAATCGTCGACGACCTTTTCGCCGTTCAACCACAGGCGGCAACCGTCGTCGGCGGAAACGCCCAGCTCGTATTCTCCGTCGGCCGGCGCAGTGAAGACGCCCGTGACGCGGCACGAGAAATTATCGCCGTTCTCAAGCCCCTCCGGCCAATCGACCAGCGGCGGGCCGGGCCATGTGTAGTCGACCGTCTTATCAAACGCGACGCTGACAGGCTTTTCGAAATTGCGGCCGACGAAATACTCGGTGCGAACTCCGGGCTTGCCGTCTTCGGTCGTCAGGAGTTCTTCCGGGACGGCGTCGGGCGCGGGCTCAGGCAAATTGAACATGGAGCGCGTGATCGGCTGGACAAGAAACGCCGGACCGAACATGAACTTGTCGTCGCAGGACTTTGCGCCTTCCTCGTTCGGGAAATCCATGACGAGCGGACGCGTCATCGTGTAGTCGTGCTCCGTGGTCTGCCACCCAAGACTGTAGATGTAGGGAATCAGGCGGTAGCGGAGCGCATTCCCCTTGCGAACGGAATCGTACATTTCCGGATTGATATCCTTGAAGCGCCACGGTTCGCGGTCGATGCTCGTCCCGTGCCAGCGATAGATCGGGTTGAAGACCGCGAACTGATTCCACCGGGCAAGAAGCTCCTGATATTCCGCATTCTGCGCGCCGCCGACATAAGTGACAAAGAATCCGCCGGTGTCCTGCGTCCAGTAGGGCAGACCGGAAAGCGACGCCTGCAGACCGCCGACGATGTCTTCCTTCAGTCGATTCCAGCTGGCTCTCGTGTCGCCGGACCAAGGAACCGCGGCATAACGCTGCTGTCCGCCCCATGCGGAACGGGTAAGCGTAAGAACGCGCTGGTTTCGCGTCTTGCGCTGGCCTTCATAGCAGCCTTTGTTGGTCAAGAGGCTGTAGCTGTTGAGGTAGCGCGTGAAGTCGCCCATGGCGTTGACGCCGAGTTCCTTGATGTCTTTGATCATTGCGCGCTGATCGCCGCATGCGGAACGCGTTTCGACTTCCGTTCCGTCCATCCACATGGAGTCGACCCCAACGTCGAAGAGCCCCTTCTTCATATGCTTGAAGTAAATGTCGCGGCCTTCCTGACTGTATGCGTCGTAGACGCGCGCTTTTTTGGTGATCCAATGGAGCGGCTCGAAGCGAAGCTTCTTCGCGTCAAGTTCGCGCGCCAGCTCGGAGTCGTCGCCGACCGTCGGCCAAATGCTTGTCATGATCTTGACATGCAGCTTGTTGTGAAGCGTATCGCACATTGCCTTGGGATCCGGATAGCGATCCGGGCACCACGTCATGCTCGTCCACTGACCCGGTTCGGCCTTCCAGTACTGCCAGTCCTGCACGATATAGTCGATCGGAAACTTCTCCGCGCGGAAGCGTTCTACGATTTCGATCAATTGCTTTTGCGAGCTGTAGCGCTCCTTGCTCATGAAGAAGCCGAACGCCTGCTTCGGGAACATCGGCGCAACGCCGGTCAGCTGGCGATATTCGTGAATCACTGCGTCCATGCTGTTTCCGGTCATCAAATAATAGTCCACTCCGGACGGCGCGCTTTCCGACCAGATGCTCATGCCGTTCGCATCATCCTTGAAGACGGACTGAGACGCGATGTCCCAGAGGATTCCATAGTTTTCACTGGATGTGATCGTGTTGACGTAGGCGGGGATGTTCGCCTGCACGATCAGGATCTCCTGTCCGCGATAGTTCAGGAACGGACGAATGCTCTGACCGAGACCGTAAATCGCCTCGTCCGGCTTCAACGTGAAGGTTTGCTTCACTTCATACGTCGGCGCGTCCGAAATGATCCGCTTCTCGACGCTCGTCGCCTTTTCCTTCAGGATGACCGAGCCATCCTTCTTGGCGAACGTCAGCGCGCCCGTCGCCTTGTCGGCGATCACCTGCAGCTCATCGACGGTAAACGTCACGTTCTCCGGCGTTTCGCCCGCAACCTTCCATTTCTCCTTCGTCGGTTTTGCGATCACGCAGATGCTCGGCGCCGTCGCGTAGTCCTCGCCCAGACTGGCGGTCACGCGCAACGTATTTCCGCCGTAAGATTCCACGCGCTTCGTCAGCGCGCCCGTCCGGATTTCGATTCCGGTCTTCGTCTTCTTCCACGAAAACGCCGCATCGTCCGCGCCAATGGCGTCCGCGCAAATCGCGAGGACGACGGCCGGAACGGCAAGCGCCTTCAGGATGCTTCCAGAGGGATGCTTCATTCTTTCATTTCTTTTCCTGAATTGAATTGGGAGATTCCTTGATTCCCCACTCATTAATACACAGCT
>CAZAAM010000160.1:0-4290 GCA_964483055.1 uncultured Victivallales bacterium | reverse complement strand
AATGGGCGCCGAACGAAAAAGTGGCTCTGGAGGTTGCGACCGGAGTAGGCGTCGGCAACGCCCGGGCTCTCGTCACCATGAAGCATGTCGGATTGAACGTAGCCGCCGATCCCCTGTTCACGCTGACGTACATGGGAACGACCGGCGGCATGGTGATCGTAAGCGCGGACGATCCAGGACTGGCGTCAAGCCAGAACGAACAGGACAATCGCAATTATGCGAAGTTTGCGCAGATGCCGATGCTGGAGCCGACGGACAGTCAGGACGCCTATGATCTGACGATTCGCGCCTTCGAGCTTTCCGAACGCTTCAAGACTCCGGTCTTGCTCCGTATGACCACGCGCGTCTGTCATAGCATGGGACCTGTCGAACTGCGCGACCATGAGGAGCCGGTTCGCGCCGGTTCCTATTGGCACGACATGCGAACGCGCGTCATGCTTCCGGCGAACGCAGCGCGCGCTCATGTGAGACTCGTTGAGACGATGAGGTCGCTCCAGGAGTACAACGAAGCGTCCGATCTCCGGGAGGAGCACGGAACGGGCGATCTTGGTGTGATCGTCTCCGGCGTGGCGTATCAGCATGTCCGCGAAGCCGTGCCGGACGCGAAAATCCTGTGTTTGAAAATGACTTGGCCGCTCCCGGTTGATGCGGTTCGCCGCTTCGTTGCGAGCGTGGATCGCGCAGTGGTCGTGGAGGAAGGCAGCCGCTTCCTGGAAGAGAATCTTCTCGCAGCCGGGGTGCCCGTGCAGGGCAAGGACGACCCATTCCTTTTCGGCGAGCTTTCAGTCGGACGCGTCAGGAAGCTTTTGGCGCGCGATGCGACGCCGACGGAGCAAGGCGCGCCCGGGCGTCCGCCCGCGCTTTGTCCGGGCTGTCCGCACCGCAAGACGTTCGAGCTTCTGCGCGACATGGATCTGATCGTCTGCGGCGACATCGGATGCTACACGTTGGGCGCGCTTCCCCCGTTCAATGCGATGCATGTTTCCGAGTGCATGGGGGCGAGCATCGGCTGCGGGCTTGGTCTGCGCCATGCGCTGGGCGATTCGCCGGACGCGCGCCGCGTGGTAAGCGTGATTGGCGACAGCACGTTCCTGCACAGCGGACTGACCGGAGTCGCGGAAATGGTCTACAATCGACCGAAGACGGGGCATGTCGTTCTGATTCTTGACAATGCGACTACGGCGATGACCGGACTTCAGGAGCATCCGGGCACGGGACGGCATATCGATATGTCGCCGGCGCCGGCGATCCGCCTGGAAGAGGTCTGTCGCGCGATGGGCGTGGATCATGTCGACGTTGTCGATCCGGTCCAGGAGCATGACCGTTATGCGGAGCTGCTCCGGGAGCGCCTTGCGTCCGATGACGTTTCCGTAATCGTTGCAAGACGCCCCTGTCTTCTTCAAATGAAGAAGATGCAGAAATACAAGAAAGCGATGGAGGCTGCCCGATGAGCGAAAAGGTTGCAAGCGTGCTGTTTGCCGGTCTCGGCGGACAGGGAATCATTCTGGCGTCGGATCTTCTGACGGAAGCGGCTTTCCGCATGGGATGCGACGTGAAGAAAAGCGAGCTGCACGGCATGAGTCAGCGCGGCGGATCCGTTTCGAGCGACGTGCGCTTCGGCGAAAAGGTTCTGAGTCCGATGATTCCGATCGGCGGCGCCGACTATTTGATCGCCGTGAGCGAGGATCAGATCGACGTCATGCGTCCTTATTTGAATGCCGCGACGATCGTCATCCGGCGTTCCGAGCTTTCGGAGGAGGATGCGAAGTCGCGCATGGCGAACATTGCATTGCTCGGCGTTCTGAACCGTCATATCGGCTTCCCGCTTTCCCTGTGGGAGGAGTTGATCCGCGAATCGTTTCCGGAGACGATCGCAGAAGAGAACCTGGCCGCCTTTCGGCGCGGCATGAACGGATGAGGCGCGTCTGCCAATGAACACCAAGATGAAAGAGAGAATCCGCCCTGTCAGCGCGAACGACTATTTGAGCCGCAAGGAAATGGAGAAGCTGCAGCTGGAGCGTCTCCGGATGATCGTGACGCGCGCCTATGACAACGTGGAATTCACGCGTGAGCGCATGAAGGCGCGCGGCGTGACGCCGGAGGACATTCGGACGCTTGCCGATATCGCCAAGCTGCCGTTCATGGTCAAAAGCGATTTGCGCGACACCTATCCGACCGGTCTCTTCGCCAGTCCGATGAAGGAAATCGTGCGTCTGCACGCATCGAGCGGAACGACCGGAAAGCCGATCGTCGTGGCGTACACGGCGAAGGATCTGGCCGTGTGGTCGCAA
The DNA here is from genome assembly GCA_964483055.1 of uncultured Victivallales bacterium. Taxonomy (GTDB): domain Bacteria; phylum Verrucomicrobiota; class Lentisphaeria; order Victivallales; family UBA1829; genus UBA1732. The sequence continues at coordinate 1,999 of CAZAAM010000160.1, read as the reverse complement.
TGCGTCGCCCGATCCTTTGCCATGGCGGGCGTTTCCGCGAAGGACATTGCGCAGGTATCTTTCGGCTACGGACTTTTCACCGGCGGATTGGGCGCGCACTGCGGCTTCGAACGACTGGGAGCGACCGTCATTCCCGCATCCGGAGGGAACACGGAGCGCCAGGTCATGCTGATCAAGGACTTCGGCGTGACGGCCATCGCCTGCACGCCGAGCTATTTTCTGCATTTGTGCGAGACGGCGGAGAAGATGGGCATCGATCTGCGGACCTTGCCGCTGAAGCGCGGCATTTTCGGCGCGGAACCGTGGTCCGAGGCCATGCGCGCCCGCATCGAATCGCTGGCCGGCATTCATGCCTTTGACATCTACGGGCTTTCCGAAATCGTCGGTCCCGGCGTGGCGTGCTCTTGCCCGGAGCATAGCGGATTGCATGTCTTCGAGGACCTGTTTTATCCAGAGATCATCGACCCGGACACCGGCGAGCCGCTCCCGGACGGCGAAGAGGGCGAACTCGTCCTGACCACGCTTCAGAAGATGGCGATGCCGATGATCCGCTATCGAACGCGCGACATCACCCGCCTCGAACGGGGCGTCTGCGCATGCGGCCGCACCTTGCGGCGCATCGGACGCATTTCCCGTCGCAGCGACGACATGTTCATCATTCGCGGAGTCAACGTCTTCCCGTCGCAGATCGAATCGGCGATTCTTTCCGTGGAAGCCGTGCTTCCGGTGTATCAGATCGTTCTGACGCGCGAACACGATCTCGACTCCATAGAAGTGGACATCGAAGTGAACGAATCTCTGTTTCACGACCGCGTGGGGAAGATCGAGGACGTTCGTTCGAAGATCGGCCATGCCATTTCCGCCACGCTGGGGATTCGCGTATTCGTCAAGATGTGCGCGCCGAATTCGATTCCGCGGAGCGAAGGCAAGGCCAAGCGCGTGATCGACAAGCGCTCCTTGAACTGAATTCTTTTTCCTCAGGAGGAGTTATGAAGATTCATCAGATTTCCCTGTTCGTCGAAAACAAGTCCGGCGCCGTCAATGCGCCCCTGAAGCTGCTTTCCGACAACGGCATCAACATCTCCACGCTGTCTCTTGCGGACAGCAAGTCTTTCGGAATCCTGCGCCTTCTGATTCGGGACTGGGAGCGCGCGAGAGATCTTTTGGAAAAGGCCGGGTTCGCCGTCAAGGTGACCGAAGTCGTCGCGTTGGAGGTCGATCACGCGCCTGGAAGTCTTTCCCGCATCCTCGACGTTCTGGACAAGCACAACGTGAACATCGAGTATCTCTACGCCTTCGCAGCCGGCTATTACGACAAAGCGGCGATCATCTTCCGCTTCGATGATCCGGATGCGGCCATCGCCAAGGTCAGCGGCGAACTTGCCATTGTCGATCCGAAGTCTCTGTTCGCCGTGCTGGAAGACTGAGGTTCCATCCGCCATGCGAAACGGAAACGCACGACGGAGGAAGAAATCTCTTCCGGAATTTGAACTTGCCGTCAGCGGTTTTGCATTCGGCGGCGAGGGAGTCGGACGCCTCCCGGACGGAAAGGTCTGCTTCGTTTTTGGCGCGGCGCCCGGAGACGTCGTCCGCATCGCATTGACAACATCCAAGAAGAACTATGCGCGGGGCCGGCTTTTGGAGATTTCGGCGCCGTCGGCAAGCCGCATCGAACCGGACTGCCCCTATGCGGCGGAGTGTCCCGGCTGCGCCTATCGCCATGTCGCCTACTCCTGCGAACTGGCATGGAAACAAAGACAGTTTCAGTCTTTTCTCCTCCGCGGCGGCGCGCTTGCGAAGGCTTCCGCGATTTTGCGTCCGGTCGCCGCGCCGACGCGAGCAGGGTATCGGAACAAGCTGACCTTTTCCTGTGAGAACGGCCGCTTCTGCTACCGCGGCACGGACAATCGCACCGCTGTTCCGGTTGCCGAATGCCTGCTTGGACAAGATGCGATTCGCGATTTGATGCGTGCGGAACCTGCGCCGGCGGATGGCCGTT
>CAZAAM010000159.1:0-4419 GCA_964483055.1 uncultured Victivallales bacterium | reverse complement strand
CAAAAGCCCATGACGTACATGAATCTCAGCGGCGACGCGATTGCCGGACTCGCGCGAAGCGAGGGAATTCGCCCGGAAGAAATTCTGATCGTCCACGATGACATGGATCTTCCGCTGGGGCGGATTCGAATCCGGAAGAGCGGCGGGAGCGGAGGTCACAACGGAATCAAGTCCGTGATCGAGCGCCTTGGAAGCGAAAGCTTCTGCCGCATGCGGATCGGAATCGGACATGCGCAGGCGAAAAGCGGCGTCGTGGACTACGTGCTCTCCCCGTTCGACGGAGACGAGACGGAGATTCTTGATCGGACGCTGTCCGGCGCGACAGACGCTTTGATTCTGGCGCTCCGCCGGGGCGTCGCGACGGCGATGAACCGTTGCAACGCGGCCGATTGGAGCGCGATGAACGAGGAAACGAAACAACCGATTGCAAAAGCAAGCCAACAATAAGAAAAGTCACCAAGGAGGTGCCGAGTTGAAAAAGTATGAAGCAGTATTCATTCTCGACGTGAGAAAGGTCGACGATGAAGGGAAGGCCTTCGCGGGGGAGTTCGAAGCTCTGATTCGCGAATGGGGTGGAACCGTGTGCGAAACCGAGTTCATGGGACGCAAGCAGTTCGCACGTGAAATCAAGAAGCGCAAAGTCGGCGTGTACGTCGATTTCGTGTTCGAACTTGATCCAGCGAAGGAAGCGCAGATTCGGGAGCATTTCCGTCTGGACGAACGCATCCTCCGTCTTCTGATCGTTCTGTTCGAACGCCCGACGGAAGTCCGTTCGTCGCTCGCGACGTCGGAAGCGGCCGCCGAATAATCCGCATCATCAAAAGGAGAAACGGACATGCCATCTTTGAACAAAGTGTTTCTGATGGGCAATCTGACGCGCGATCCGGAGCTTCGCTACATTCCCGGAAGCAATTCCGCCGTGTGCGAATTCGGCATCGCAATCAATCGCCGATTCGTACAGGCCGGCGGTCAGGAGAAGGATGAAACCTGCTTCCTGGAGATCGTCGTTTGGGGAAAGCAGGCCGAAACGAGCGCCCGTTTCCTTCAGAAAGGCGCGTCCGTTTTCATCGAAGGGCGACTCGTCTATGAACAGTGGACTGAGCGCGATTCCCAAAAGAAGCGTTCGCGCATCCGCGTGAACGCGGATCGGATTCAGTTTCTCAACGCGCGTCGCGACGACGCCGGAATGGCGCCGGACGGACCCGACGATGAGATGCGCGGAGCTCCCCGCGCGCCGCAACAGAACTACTATCGCGGCGCGCCGCAGGCGATGCGCCGCCAGCAGTCCTACGGAGAGCCGAGCTACAATCCGCCCGCGACGATGCAGCCGCGTCAAGGAGATGCCAGCTCTTCCGGCGGCGACATGGGCCAATTTGAGAATGTGGACGACATTCCGTTTTGAGGGAACAACAAATTAGTTAGGAAGGAAATACCGATATCATGGCTATGCAAACGAAGAAACGCCGTCAGAAGAGACGCGCCGCGAAACCGAAAATCTGCCGGCTTTGCGAAAACCACGTGAACTACATCGATTTCAAAGATGCGGACCTGCTCAAGCGCTTCCAGACTGAGAAGGGGCGCATTCTGCCGCGCCGCATCACCGGCACTTGCCTGCATCATCAAAAGATGCTCAGCGTCGCTCTCAAGCGCGCCCGCATCATCAGCGTCGTGCTGTAACCCGGAAGGAGAACTAGCAATGGCTCAGATGAAATTGATTCTTCTTCAGGACGTGGAAGACCTCGGCTTGGCCGGGGAGGAAGTTCATGTCGCGCCTGGATACGGTCGCAACTATCTGATTCCGCAGGGGCTTGCCACGGTCGTGACGACCGGCGCGCTACGCCAGCTTGCCGCCCGCAAGGAGAAGATCGAGGCGAAGCGCAAGGCAGATCAGGAAGCTGCGGAAGCCTTGAAGGCGAAAATCGAATCGCTGGAAATCGTCATCCCGATGCAGGCGTCCGATGACAACCACCTCTTCGGATCCGTGACGGAACGCATGATTCACGAAGCTCTTCAGAAGCTGGAGGTCGCCGTCGATCTGCATAAGATTCGCATCCTCGACGGTCAGATCCGCATGCTTGGCGAATACAAGGCGGACATCCGCCTGTTCGGCCAGATCGTCGCGACCGCAACGATCAAAGTCGTGCGCGCCTGACGGCGGTTTTCATGCCTGGAAGCAAGGACATGCAGACAAGTCGCATCGCGTCCGGATCATCGGACGCGACGCCGCCCGCCACGCCCCCGTCCGCTGCCGAATTCGCGGACTTCGAGGCGGAGCGGGCAGTCCTTGCCTGCATCCTTACGGAACCGGACAGCCTGAACACGGCGATCTCCGCGCTGGGCGGCTTTCAGCTTGTCCAGACGAAGGCCGGCAAAGGCGGTCGCGCCCGCGGCGCGGCGGTCGCGCCGGAGAACGCGGAGAATTATTTTCGGCGTGTTGCAGCCACCATGTTCCGCGACCCCAGGAACGCCGCCATTTACGAAAGCGTTCTTGAGCTTCAGGCGAAGGGATCGAAAATCGACCTGCTGTCCGTTTCCGACCATTTGCAGCGGAACGGGCGGCTGGACATGATCGGCGGACAGGAACGTCTGCTTGATGTCATGAATTCCATTGGCAGCATTGCCAATTTGGAGACCTGGTGCGGCATCCTGAAGGACTGGGCGATGCTTCGGGAGACGGTGCGCGCCTGCACGACCGCCGTGCAACTCTGCAAGGAGCCCGGCGCGGATGCGCGAACTCTGCTGGACGAAATCGAAAACACGCTGTACCAAGTGCGAGCCGGCTTCGTTTCCGAGGAGAACAAATCGTTCCGGCAGTTGCTTACCGATGTCTTCGAATACTTCAACAACGTCCTGAATCGCAAGATTGAAACCGGGATTCTGACCGGATTTCCGGACTTGGATCGTCTGACCGGCGGTCTCAAGCCGGGCGAAATGTTCGTGCTTGCCGCCCGACCCTCCATAGGAAAGACGGCCTTGGCGTTGAACATCGTGCGGAACATCGCCCTGAAAGAGGCGGTCGGCGCGACGAATCCACGCAAGAAGATTGCATTCTTCTCCTTGGAAATGAGCGCCGAGGCGGTAACTCAGCGCCTCCTTTGCACGCAATCGCGCATTCCGCTGACATCCATTCTTGACGGTTCCTTCAACAAGGCGGACATCGGACGTCTGACGACGGCGGTGAACATTCTGCGCGACGCGCAGATCTTCATCGACCCGACCGGCGGTCTCACGATCTACGAATTGCGCGCCAAGGCGCGCAAGCTGATGGACAGCGAGAAGATCGATCTGATCGTGGTCGACTATCTTCAATTGATGCGCGCTCCAGAAGTCGGGCGCGAAAGCCGCCAGGTGGAAGTCGCCGCCATCTCCGGCGGTCTCAAGAAGCTGGCGAAGGATCTCAACGTTCCGGTTCTCGTTCTCGCACAGTTGAACCGTGAAACGGAAAAAGGCGCTCCCGCAGGCAAGAACGTCAAGCCGAAGCTGACGAATCTGCGCGAATCCGGCTCTATCGAACAGGATGCGGACGTGGTGGTCTTTCTGCACCGCGAACGCGACGATTCCAAGGAGTCGAACCGGGAGGCGAATCGAAGCGGCGTGAAGTCGTCGCTGATTGTGGAAAAGAACCGAAACGGAAAGACCGGCGAACTCGATCTGCTTTTCTTCCCCTCGTTGATGGAGTTTCGTTCGGTCGACCATAAAATAGACGCGGAGGATGTGCCGATTCAGGCGAAAATTTGAATGGGCGCCCCCCTCAGGAGACTTCCCCGAAATGAAACGATTCATCTCACTTTTCCTTCTCCCGCTTGCGGCGTTCTGCGCACAGGCGCAGATCGTGGAAAAAGTCACGTTCCAGCAGCAGGGTCCCTTCCTGTTTTCGGAGGACTTGTTCGAGCTCAATACGCAGACGAAGAAAGGCGCGCCGTATTCCGAACGGGTTGTCAACGAAGATGTTCGCCGACTGTTTTCCAAAGGGATGTTCGCGGACGTGGTGTCTCGCGTCGTCACGCTTCCGAACGGAAACAAGGAAGTGATCTTCGTCGTTTCGCCGAAGGCTGTTGTTTCTTCGATCTCTTTCGAAGGCAATGAGAAGTATACGGAAAAGAAGCTCCGCGAGTACGTGCGTCTGCACGAGTCCGCGCCATTGAACGACGCGCTGCTGAACGAATCCGCGCAGGCGTTGCGCAAGTTTTATCAGAATGAAGGACTGAACGATGCGGAGATCGGCGTAAGCTTGGTTCCTGACGGAGAGCAGATCAAGGTCGTTTTCAAAATTGTCGAGCATCTGCGCGTACGGGTCGACGAGGTGCGCTTCGAGGGGGTTTCGGCCTACGACGTTTCCGACCTGAAAAGCGAGCTGGAGACGCGTTACACCCTGCTGAGCGCGGACTGGCTTGCATGGCTCCCGCTGGAAGGCGGTCT
>CAZAAM010000158.1:0-4430 GCA_964483055.1 uncultured Victivallales bacterium | reverse complement strand
TCGCTGTTGATCTTACGGCCCGTAAGCGCGGAAATCGACGGCACGCCGGAAAGGAAGATCTTCGCGTCAGGAATCCGAATCGGCGTCTGCGCGGGATTGATGAATTCATAGAAGCAGGAAAGAAGATAGCCGTCGTCTTCCAGACGGAAGGTCTGACGAACCTGAAGTCCGTTTGCGAACTCGCGGAAGAAGACGACCTGACTGTCGCGGATTTCGGCTTTGGCAACCTTGACGACTGGAACGCCGAGATCAAGCTGGAACGTGCCAGGCGCATCCGATTCGGAAACGATCAGATCGATCGGATCGCCCGTCTTCGCGTTTTCGTAGGCCTTTCCTTTGAGCTGCGCGGCGACGACGGAACCGGTTGCGGAATTGAGATGATAGGACGTTTTTGCATTTTGAAGCGCAATTACTTCCGTCGGAAGCGGAGCGGCAGGGGGAAGTGGCTGCGGCTCCGATGCCGGCGTCTGCGGCACGGAGGCTTGTTGCGGAGCCGGCTGCGATTCCGGAGAAGTCGGAGATGCTTGCTCGTTTTTCGGCTCTTCGTTCGCAGCGTTCGTTTCGTTCTGCTGGAAAAGGCGTGGAGAGAACGTGATCCAAAGAAGCAGGAAGGCGACAACGGCCAATATGACGATCAGGGATTCTTTATCGAATTTCACGGTTATGTTTCCTCTGTGTCTTTCGTCGCGGAGGCGGAACCGGATCGAAGCCGGAACCGCCGAAAGGATTGCATCGCAGAACGCGCCAGCATGCGAGAAGAAGTCCTTTGACCGGACCGTGGAGACGGATGGCTTGCGCGGCGTAGATGGAGCAGCTTGGCACGAAGCGACAGGAGGGTGGCAGAATGCGCGAAAGGGTGTTCTGATAAACCCAAATGAGCGCGAGCATCAAGGCCGATACAGGACGTCGGAACGGAGAAAACCGGCGCGGGCCAAGATCTTCCGGAGCCGCCGCGCCGTCGTCGGCATGTCCGTTTCGAACATCGCGCGGCGCGGTATGACGAGCATGCGGCATGGCAGAATCCCTTGCTTTTCCGTTCGGAATGCCTCGAAGACAAGTCTGCGGACTCGGTTGCGAACCACTGCGCAACGATGAAGCCTCCGGCTGCATACGACGCCGCAACGGGGCGTCACATCCGATGCGACGGCAGGGGGCAGAATCAGAATGGTGAAGAAGGCGTCCTTCCAAGCCGTTCCGCTCCGCTTCAACTCGTCGAATTCCTTCCGTCCCTGGAGCTTGTCCGACTTGCGAAGCGTCTGCCGCGCATGCTGTTCCACCGGATTCCCGTCAGGCGGTCAGACGTTTGCGGCCTTTTGCTCTGCGGCGCTTGATGATCAGGCGTCCGCCCTTCGTGGACATGCGTGCGCGAAAGCCGTACTTGCGTGCGCGGGAAACTTTGTGGGGCTGATACGTTCTCTTCATGTTGCAATCTCTTTCCTGTTGATTCCGGCGTATGCGGCCGAGTGGTCGTTCCATGCGCGGAAGTTCGGCCGTTCGCCGCTGATTTTCGACTTTAAACAAAACAAACCTTATACTATAGCATGCGCATGCGGTTTTTCAAGAGAAAAAAAGAAAAAACGCGCACTCTTTTCGCATGCGATCGGGCTCATCGCGGCCGTCAGGTCGGAAGAGCCGGATTGCCCGAATCGATGTCCGCGCGGACTTCTTGTTCGCCGGCGACTCTCTTTTTTGCGCGCCGACGCTCCCGGAAGCCTTCCAGCGCGGCATAAAGCGCTGGAATGAAGAAAAGCGTGATCAGCGTGGAGCTGGTCAGTCCGCCGATGACGGCGCGGGCGAGCGGAGCCTGCGCTTCGCCGCCGTCGCCGCCGCCGATCGCGAGCGGAATGAGTCCGAGCACGGTCGTGAGCGTGGTCATGAGAATCGGACGCAATCTGCGGCGTCCTGTTTCCCGAATGGCGACGTCGAGCGGGAGTCTGTCGCGTTGGCGCAGGAGATTCGCGGTGTCCACGAGCAGGATGGCGTTGTTGACCACGATCCCGGCGAGCATGACGCAGCCGATGAAGGACTGCATGTTGAAGGACGTGCGCGTCAGGAAGAGCATGAGCACGACGCCGATCCCGGCGAGGGGGACGGAGAACATGACGATCAGGGGATGAAGCAGCGATTCAAACTGGCAGGCCATGGTCATATAGACGAGGAAAAGGGCGAGAATGAAAGAGAATGCGAGCTCTCGGAAGGTTTCCTGCTGATCCTCGTAGTCTCCAGAGAAGCTGATGGAGAAGCCCGTCGGCAGAGGATTCAGAACCTTGAGCTTTTCCCGTATTTCCTCCACGGCGGAGCCGAGATCGCGGTCGTACAGATTTGCCCAGACCGCCAGATTGCGCTGCTGGTTTTTCCGTTCGATGCTCACGGGACCGAACGAGCGGCGGCTGTCGACGAGGTTTCGCAGAGCGATATTTTCCCCATCCTCGTTCTGCACGGTCATGTCAAGAATGTCGTCCGTTCCGAGTTCTTTTGCTCCTTTGACCTGGACGAGAATCACATATTCCTCGCCGTGTTCGCGGTAGTATCCTGCTTCGGATCCGGCGAGCATCGTGCGGAGAGCCGTTGCGATCGTCTGCACGGAGACCTTCATCTTGCCCGCCTTTTCGCGGTCGATGTAGATGCGGTTTTCCGGCATGCCGAGATCGCGCGAAAGCTTGGCGTCGGTGACGCCGCGGACGCCTTCGCAGATTTCCTTCACGCGATTGCCTAGCATTTCCGCCGTCTTGAAGTCGTAGCCGCGGATGTCGATGCGGACCGACTCCCCGGACGAGGATCCGACCATGGACGTCGAACGCGAACGGACGCGGAAGGTCGTGCCGGGAATTTGGTTGAGGATTTTTCCCAGATGGGCGGCGATGTCCTCGGAGCTTTCTTTTCTTTGACTGCGCGGGACAAGCTTGAGGTCATAATTCGCCCTGTGTCCGGCGCGCCAGCTGGTGAGTCCGGCCGAACTCGTCCAATGAATCAGACCCGGGGTTTCCCGCCGGATGATCTCTTCGGTGGATATGACGGTGTTGTTGACGAATTGCGGAGCCGTTCCAACCGCTTCCTCCAGACTGATGCTGATACGGCCTTCGTCGGTTTTCGGCATGAGCTCCGTTCCAATGCGGGCGGCCAGCGGGAAAGCGGAGGCGAGAAGGAGAATCGCGACGATGAAGGTCGCCGTCTTGCGCTTCAATACGGAGTCGAGCAGCGATGCATAGACATCGTTCATGCCCTGGAAGAAGTTCAGAACAGCATGCGCGATGCGGTCGCCGACAGTTTCGGATGCGGCGCTTTTTTCGGAAAGCAGAAGCCCGGAAAGCATCGGCACGATCGTCAGCGCGACGATGAGCGAGCAGAGCAGGGAGAATCCGATCACGATGGCAAGCTGGCGGAACATGACGCCGGCCATGCCCTTCGTAAAGATCAGCGGCAGGAAGACGGCGATCGTTGTCAGAGTGCTGGCGATCAGCGCGCCCGTCACTTCGCTTGCGCCTTGTTCCGCGGCTTTCTTCACAGGCTGACCGCTGTCGCGCAGACGAACCGCGTTCTCCAGAACGACGATGGAGTTGTCCACGAGCATGCCGACGCCGAGCGCAAGACCTCCGAGAGTCATGATGTTGATCGTATAGCCGCAGAAATAAATCAGAACGAAGGTCGCCACGATGGAAAGCGGAATGCTGACGGCGATGATAAGAGTGCTTCGGACGTCGCACAGAAAGACGAACAGAATCAGGACGGCCAGAAGACCGCCCGATATCGCCGTGTCGGCGACGTTGTCAATGGCGTTTTGGATGTATTCCGACTGATCGGAGACCGGAACGATGCGGAACTTGTCCGCCATGTCCTGATTGATCGATTCCAGCTCCTTGCGGATGTCGCGAGCGACCGCGACCGTATTCGCGCCTGACTGCTTGTAGATTTCGATGTAGATTCCTTCCTGTCCGTTGATGCGGACGAAGCGCGTGACCTCCGCATGGGTGTCTTCGACGTCGGCGATGTCGCGGAGCCGCACGGTCGATCCGTCAGGCGCGATGCTCACGAAAAGGTTTTCGATTTCTTCGATGGAGTCGAATGTCCCGAGCGTGCGCATTCGAATTTCCATGCGTCCCGACTGCTGATTGCCCGCCGGCGTTGCGACATTCGCCTTTTCCAGCTTGTCGAAGAGCGTGGAGAGCGGAATCTGCAGCTGCTTGGCCTTATCCAGATCGAGCAGAACGTGGATTTCGCGATCCAATCCGCCGCTGACATTTACGCTGGCGACGCCGTCGATGCGCTCCAAACGGTATTGCACGTCGTCTTCCAAAGTCTGCTTCGCTTCACGGAGCGACTTCATTCTGGAAGAGACGCCCAGAAGCATGATGGGGCTTGACGTTGAATCGTACCGGTAGATCGGCGTACAGTCCACGTCTTCCTGCGTGGACTTCAGTACGCGGTCGCTG
>CAZAAM010000157.1:0-4619 GCA_964483055.1 uncultured Victivallales bacterium | reverse complement strand
CATCATGCCTTATGAGCCGTCCGTGCCGCTGAAGGTTCAGACGCGCGACTCTCTGATTGCGCAGGCGCGCAAGGAGATCGACGCGAAATATGATGCGTTGGAAGCAGGATATCGCGCCAAGACGGAAAAGCTTGCGGAGGAAAAATTCCCGCTTTACCGCTATAAGGACGACGTTACGCTCGTATATCAGAAAGGCCCGCGCACGTATACGGTCTCAGGCAAGCTTTACCAGGCTCGCGACGGCATCGTGCAGATCAACGATACGAAAATCGCCTTCATCGATCTTTCCGAAGCGGATTTGGCGAAGTTCGACGTCGATGCCAATATGAAGCAGCGCGCGAAATGGATCGAGAACGAAATGACCGCATTCGAAAAGGCTAAGAACGAAGAGTTTCAGAATCGTCTGGCGACCCTTTGGCGCGAGGTGATTCAGGTCAACGAGTCCAACGGCTACATTTACCATCCGGATCAGGATCGTTGGGAAACCGCGCGTGAAATCGCCGAGGCTGAAATGACGAAGGCGAGCGTCGTGCAACGCAGAATTCTCGCCCGCAAGAAGCAGGAGCAGGCCAAAAAGGCGAAGGAGACCGAGACGGAAGAGACGTCGGCCAAAGCGGATGAAACGGCCGCGCGCGAACTCGCAAACGAGCGCGAGGCGCGTGCATTGCTTCGCAGATACCAGGAAGTGCGCGAGAAGTCGAAAATGCGTCTTGCCGAACTCGAGGACTTGTACCGCAACGGCGGAGTCGACATCGACCCAGGCTACAAGTACGCGCTATGGGGCTATTCCGTTGCGGACGCCCGCGCCGCCTTGGCATTGGAGCCGGAAGGCAAGTTCCATGTGGAAGGCAAGCCTGGCGTCGACGTGTTCGAATCGGATGTCAAACGCTCTCCGGACGAATTCGACGAAACGCCGGAAAAGCTGGAGCTCATTTACCGGAACGGCATGCTGGACAAGGTCGTTCTTTATTATCCTGACGCCAAGATCAGCCTGTTCCAGAATCTTCTCAAGTCCTTGCAGAACAAATATGGCCGTTCCGAAGAGGAGCGCGCGGCGCAGGAGTCCGGATTTTCCGACAATCTTTTGAACGATATTCTTTCCGGCAAGAAGATCGAGATGCGCGCCATAGAAGAAGACGAAGAAACGCCGTTCGCATTTTCCAGGATGAAGCTCCACAAGAATGGCGCAGGCAAACGTATCGCCCCGATCATGCTGACATGGAGAGGCGAAACGGGCGTTGCTTCGCTGCTTTTCTACCTCGATGCCGATGCAGGGCTTGCGGATAGCATTCTGCTCTGCAAGGAGCGGATCGAGCCGTCCGCGGAAGAGTCCGCCGAACAGGAGGATGCTCCGACTTCCGACGAAAACGACGATTCCGAATAAGAGACTTCTACGGACTTGTCGCGCCGAGTCGGAAGACGCGCTCTCCGCTGCGAAAACGAAGAGGGAACGGAATTTTCATCCTTTCCCTCTTTTTGTTTTCATTGGGATGCGGCGTTTCTTCCGTTTCGCATGCATCGGCGATTCGTCGCTCCTGCGCAGAGACCTTGAACTCGAATCGGCGGCGTTTCTGGAAAAATGCGATGTTTTTCGGCGAAGGAGATTCGTTCATCGCGCGGATGCGGAATGCTGCAAGACATTCGTCAGGTCAAGCAAGGGAAGAGTGCGGCGGCCGCGTTCCTTCCATTCCATCGGGTGGAAGCTCCTGCGAAATCCTTCTCGCTTTTTCGGCTTGCAATCAAGGCGGGCGATTCGCCTCGCTGTCTGTCGCGTCTTTTCCGTCTGTCTTCGATTCGCCGGATTCGACTGCGATGGCTGTCGTCCTGAAACGCCTCCGTTCGCCGCAGCTTTTCAGACGGCCGCCGCGCCGTGCGGCGTTTTCTCGATTTGGCGGGAGTTCGCATCCGGGCGACGCTTTCTTTCCGAGCCGTCGAATTCGCGCCTTCCTCTTGCGCGCTGCTGCTTATAGTGCAGATTGCGAACCAAGTAGACGATGAACTGTTCAGGAATGATATTCGGATTCCAAATCGGGCGTCCGTATTTGCTGGAATCATAGATGCGTTCGAAATTGGCAGGCGGATTTTCATAGATGATCCAGCCGTCTATGCGTCGCGAGGCCGCTTGGAGCGGATGCTCCCATGGAATGACGATGAAGAGAGCATACTTCTGATCTGCCGGCATATGCTCTTCAATCATTTTTACGGCATCGTCCATCTTCCAAGGACGATAGGTGTTCCATTTGGAATACGTCCCCATTTCCTCGCGTTCCATGATGAACGCCTTGCGTCCGGGCAGATAAGCCATGATCGTATCGTAATAGGTCGCGGTCCAGTAGAAGATCGGAATGTCCTTCGGGAAGTTCTTATTGATGAAATCGGCGACCAGCTTTCCGTGAGAATACTCGTAACGAACCTCCTGCATTCCGGCATAGACGGAGGAGATCAGATAGGAGACCAGACACCATGCCGCCGCGAACGCCGCGCATCGCGCCGTCCATTTCCGGAAGACCGCCATTGCAGGGGCGGACGTCTTCTCTTTCGCGTTTCGCTGCTCCAAACGGAGCATCCAAAGCGCCATGACGGCGCATGCGGGAAGGAAGGCCCAGTGGCGCAAGGCGTTCCAAAAGGCGACCGCCGCCAGTCCGTACAGCGCTGTCGAGCCTACGAGAAAGCAGGTCGAGGCGGCCGGACTTCTCAGGAGAAAGTACAGAGCGGCGAAAAGAAGGAAAAGAGCCGTCAGGACGCAGGAGACGGGAAGCGCGATTTTGAACGGGAGGAATAGCGCGAGCGGTTCCTTTGCGCACAAAGCTCCATTCAGGAAGAAGAACGCTCCCTTGAGATGCGTCAGCGGCATCGTCATGGCGCCTGCATAGGTGTCGCCCACCAGTTCCGCGCCGAAGCCGCCGCGGTCGTTTCGAATCGTGAGGAGCGCAAGCAGAAACCCCGCCGCCGCAATCAGGACGGACGCCAATTCGGCGCGACCGAAGCGCTTTTCCCTGATCCATTCGCAAAGCATCGTCGCGCAAATGGCGAGGAGACATCCCCACGACGCAAGAGTCGTCGAGGCGCAGAGCGCGACAAGCAGCGCCAGCGGAATCGGGCGCGTCTTCCGAATCGGCCAGAGAGAGAGAATGACGACCAGAAGAAAGATCGCGATCGCGTAGCTTCTTGCGACGATCGTGTATTCGAAAAAGAACGGCAGCGAGAAGACGATCGCGGCGCGAGCAAGAAGCCGGAACGGCGCATTCCAAAGAAAGATCAGGCATGTCGTGCAGGAAAGCAGCCAGTGGAATATGTTGATCGCGAAGGCGGGAGGTCCAAGCGCGCCGAACGGCCAAATCAAAAGATACCAAAGCGCGAACTGGCTTTCGCAGGGCAGATGCCGCAGAAGTTCCGGGATCGAGAGATCGCGGACCAGAAGATAGCCCTGCGCTTCGTCTCTCCAGATTTCGTGATGCAGAAGCAGGAAAAAGGTCGTTGTCGCGAATGCCGCGAAGACGACAAGCTCCGGCAGCCGAAGCCGTTGTACGAAAGATCGTTTTCCCGGCCGCGGCGCGTTTTTATCCGTTTCGAGTTCGAGTTCTTTCTTCTGCAACGATGTCATGGCATTTCAGTTTTCGTGGATTCCAATCGCGTCCGACGCGACGATCTGCAAATGCGGCAAGCACGGCCTTTCGTTTCGCCCGCCGGCGTATCGGAGAACAATAACACGATTCGCGTGGATTTTCAAGAACGCCGCACGATTTTCACGGGCGTTTTTTCGCGGCGCGCATCAATCTTCTTGCGGCTCGGGCTTCGCGCTGCGCCTTCCTGTTTTTTCTTTTCAGTCGGACAATGGAAAAAGCAGGCGGGAATCTTGATTTTTTTCGGATTCACGGTATCTTTAATACTGAATTAATAAATCAAGAAGTTCGTACGGACGGCGCGTTCCGCATGGGAGGCGAGTCTGGTCGAAGAAAAATCGTGAAATACGATGCGGATCGGTTCCGTCATGACCGCGACGCATCGTCGGCAAAGGGAAATTTCATTTCCATACGCCATTTCACGTTGCGAAGGCGCATTCCAGGCATGGAAGAGAATGCGCCGGCGCAAATTGCATGCAAACAACATTTGGAACTTATTTCGCAAGGAGAAACAATATGATGCGAGTCACAAGCAGAATGCTGGGAGTCGCGCTTGCCGGTGTCGCATTGACAGCGCTTGCGCAGACCGAGCCGCAGACGAACGGCGCCGTCGAATGCGCGGCGACCAAGCCGGCCGAGCAAAGCGAACACGTCTCGCCGTCGGTTCATCCGCTGTTTCAGGACAATGCCGTGATTCAGCGATCCGCCGCGACGCGGATTTTTGGAACGGCGGCGCCGGGCGCGGAAGTCTCCGTCCGTCTGGGAACCGTCTCCGCGACGGCGTCCGCGGACGAGTCCGGACGCTGGTCGGTCGCGCTGAACACGGAAGATCTGAAAAGCAATCCATACATCCTGAGCGTGCGCAGCGGCGAGGAGGAATGCAAATACAGGAACATTTTAGTCGGCCAGGTCTTTCTGGCTTCCGGGTAGTCGAACATGGATATGCCTCTTTACGGCTGGGGGCGGAACAGTCCGGTTCTCCATGCGGAAGAAGGA
>CAZAAM010000156.1:0-4649 GCA_964483055.1 uncultured Victivallales bacterium | reverse complement strand
GGGCTGAGATTCGCCGTAGTGCAGATTGACGATCGGGGCCGAAATCCGCAGATAGACTTGGCTGAAGCCTTCCGGCAGCGTCGGAGAGTCTCCGACGACGGACGTCTGATCGTTTTCGCTCTTGACGATGTTCTGATAGGTCGGGTTGAAATACAGCTCGTACTCTTCGGAATCCGAATTGGAAACCGTCATCGTCGCGGAATTCTTCACCTCCGCGTCTCCGTTTTGCGCAAGCAGACGGATGAAGCTCGCATCGAATTGCGGCGCCGTAAAGAAGCCGCCGACCGGACCGGACGCAGCATTCAAAGCCGCCGATCCGGCGCTGTCGACGCTGAATACTTGGAAGCCGGCTTCGAAGATGTTCAATCCGGGACCGTTCTTCCACGCCAAATACTCCAGGCCGATGTCATGCAAAACGCTTTCCCGAACTTCGTAAAGTCGAAAATCAAGCGTGATCTGCGGTCGCGGACGATCCAGATATCCCAGAAACTGGTAGACGTAAGCCGTATTCGATGCGTTGTCCTTCCAATAGATTTGATTCGAATTGCGATCCCACGCATACACCGAGCTCCATGGTCCTTCGCCGATCACGGAATTCACCAGAACGTCCAGCAACGCCTGCCCCGAACGATAGCGCGGGCGGTACACGGCTCGCGTGATTCCGGTCCCCTTCACAATGTCGCCCGGAGTCTTGCCGTCCAGCTTGATGTCGCGATCCGCCTTTTCGATGAAATCGTCCACATAAGGCATCAGCTCGATCGGACACGTCACGGTCAGCATCTGCGCATTGTCCGCGCCGTATTCGATCGTATTCACGCTCGAATTCATGTTGTAGCGCATCACAATGCCCATCACGAACGGCGTAATGTCGTTCGCTTGAAGATACTTCAGATGATAGATCTTCGACGTCATATAGTCCTGCGCGTCGTCCTGCACCAGACGCAAGGTTCGCCGCGCCGAATTCTCCTGCCCGAATGCGCAGCACGACAGCGCGCAGCAGAGCAGGACAGGTCGCAAAAGCCCCTTTCCCATTCGATCCCCCCCCTTTTTTCATTAAAAAAACGGGAAACGTCATTTTCCAAAAGCGTCTCCACGCGTCTTACTATATCGGATTTAATTATTTTTTCAAGCATACGTAATTTTTATAGCATAATGTTGCGACTTTTTAATAAGAAAAATACTCGCATGCTTTTCATTATTTTCCTTGAAAAATTTTCCTTCCATGTTATAGTAAAGCTTGTAGAAACGGGAAAAAGCTGATTCCGGCTGGCGGACGTGTTTGCGCGAAAGGCGCTTTCATGAAAGGACATGCCGAATTGCTGCATTCATTTATGGAGCTGTCGATATGACAAGGTCAACTTTGAAAAAAAGGAGTGAAACGGAAGAAATTCTTCCGGAACAATCTTCGCAGGCGACAGAACGCCCGCCCGTTCAGATGAAAGAACAGACGGACGAATCCGAGGTCGCCTCGAAGACGGCGCGAAAGAAACGAAAGCAGGCGAAAAGCCCGACCATCTCCGACGTCGCCAAACTGGCCGGAGTCAGCGTCAGCGTCGTCTCCCATGCAATGAACCGTCCCGAAAAGGTCTCTAAAAAGAAGATCGAAGCGGTCATGAACGCAGTAAAGAAGCTGAACTGGATTCCGAACATCCGGCGTCCCGGGCCGAAGAATCCGGAACGCAAGGGCGTGCGAACAGGCAACATCATCGTGCTCATGCTGACGCGTTACGAGGTGCCGACCGTCATGTCCTTCGCAACCAACAGCGAACTCTTCGACAGCGAACTTGCGGAATTGAGCCGAAAAGGCTTTCGATTCTCCTTCCTGCACGCCGGGAACCTCTGCCTTTTCCCGAATCTCGACCTCTCGAAGGAATGCGACGGCGTCATCATCCACGGCTGGATCGCCGATCAGGCGGCGCGCATTCGTCTGGAAAAAATGCTCCTTCATATTCCGGCCGTCTGGTGCGGCACCAAGACCGGCTTCAATGCGAACATGAAGCGCGACATGGACTTCATTTACTACAACAACTTCGACATCGGACGCATTGCGGCGAACTACCTGTACAAGCGCGGACACCGCGACGTGGCTCTGTTCAGCCGCGGCGACTGGCACAGCGCATATGCGGAACGCGCGGAAACCTTTCTCCGCCAATGCAGCTTCCTTGGAATGAATGCAACATCCTTCATCGGGGAGGAAGGCGAGCTGCACGGATTCCGCAGACGCGCGCAATCCTTTCTCAACACCTCCAAAGCCACCGGCATTTTCGCCTGCTCCGACGACGAACTTCTCGGCGTCTACAATGAAATCCGCGCAATGAAAGGCGGCGACCCGGAATATGATATGATCGGGTGCAACAACAATTCGATGCTGCTGGAGTATTTTCCCAAACGGCCGGCGACGATCGACATCCAATTCTCCAAAATCGGCGTGCTCGTCGTCAACCACTTGATCGAACTCATCAACGGCACGGCGCCGTATCGCAACTGCGAAACGCATCTCTCGCCGCGCATCATTCCTGCGGAAGGCGAGGAAGCGCTGTCAGCTCCGCCGATCGACGTCCCCGACAATGCGGCAAAGGCGACGGCTGTCCCCTCCATGAGAGAGATTCTGCTCTCGAACTGAATCGAACGACTCGCGCGCGATCGGCGGAAATCTCCGATCGTCGCGCTTGATGTTCGTCGCTTCCGCGCTATATTATCCAGGAAAAAATCCTTTTGATCCTAAGGAAACACGGGAGCCGCTATGAGAAAGACTGTTCGGGACATCCTTGCTCTTCAAAGCGTCGATTTGCGCATCCGCGCTCTGAAAATCAAGCTTGCCGCCATCCCGACGGAACGCGCTAAGCTCGTCGGAGAATTCGAGACTGTTCGACAAGAGTTCGAAAACAGAAAAAAAGATGTCCTCCGGCTCGAACGCGAAGGCGCGAAGGCCGCCGCGGAAACGCAGGCCCTGCAGAATCGTCACAAGGAGCTCCTGATCAAGTCTCCTTCCGTGAAAAAGGCGGCGGAATATCACGCCCTTCTAGCTGAAATCGAAGCCGTCAAAAACAAGATTTCCGACTCCGAAACGCGCGAAATCGAGCTCATGGATCAAATCGACGCCGCAAAAGCCGCCGCCGCGAAGGCGAACCGGTCCTTCAACGCCGTCGGACGTCTTGCTCAGTCGGAGGTCCGAGAGCTGGACTCTCTTAAAAAAAAGATTCTCGAGGAGATTCAATCCAAGACGGCCGAGTCCGCCGAATTGGAAAAGTCCGTCCCTCAAAGCAGTCTGGGCGCATACAAGCGCATGCTCGCCTCCGGCAAGGGCGAACCCGTCGGAAAAATCGAAAACGGCCTCTGCTCCAATTGCAGCCTCCGCCTCCCTCCTCAAACCTTGGCGGAAGCGTCAAAAGGCGGTCTCGTCCTCTGCGACAATTGCTCCTTCTTCCTTTACGATCCGAATCCGAAGGAATGACCGAACGTCGCCCGCCGCTTAAAGTCTTTATTCGATGCAATTGAGCGCCGACCGCGCTTGAATTCAGGGGCTTCAGAATGATTTTGACGATGTCCGCCGACGTCTCCGCCTTTAAAAGCAAATCGCAGATCGCCCGCGTTCTTTCGGAGGCGTGGACGTCAAACAACGCCTATTGCCCCAGATGCGGCGCGGAACGTCTCCTGCACGAGCGCAACAACAAGCCGGCGGAGGACTTTTCCTGTCCCGCCTGCGGAAACGTTTACGAACAGAAGAGCAAAAAAGGACGTTTTTCCTCGAAAGTCGTCGATGGCGACTACAAGATCATGGCGGACAAGATCCGCATGAAAACGAATCCGGACATGCTGTTTCTATCCTACGACGGAGCGCGTTCGATCGTCGTCGACTTCTTCGTCGTTCCCAGGCATTTCTTCACGATCTCCGCCATCGAGCGAAGAACGGCGTTGTCCGAAGGCTCTCGCCGCGCGGGCTGGGTCGGATGCTCGATTCTGCTTTCAAAGATTCCCGAAGAGGGACGCGTCCATATGGTGCGCGGCGGAAAAATTCTGGACAAAAGCGCAGTTCTGAGAAAATTTCAACGGACGGCGTTCCTCGAACGCCAAACGCTGGAAGCCAGAGGATGGATGCTCGACGTCTGGTCCTGCGCGGACAGGCTTCCGACCGAATTTTCCCTTCAAGAAGTCTATGCCTTTGAAGCAATTCTGTCGCGCGCGCATCCTGAAAACCGACATGTGAAGGCCAAGATTCGCCAGCAGCTTCAGCTTCTGCGCGAGCGCGGACTTGTCGAATTCCTGGGCAACGGGCGATACCGGAAAATTTCATAGCGCGGCGGATCGGTCAAGATGCGCAGGACTCGAATGAGAACGTGCTGAAAATGCAACTTTCCTTCGAGGGTTGGCGACGGCGGCGGCGCGGCGCTTTTCCGCAAAGGGCGCAAGCGGATTCGCAGGGCTTCGCGCCCTCGGCGACGACCACGCTCATGGAACAGCGGCGCGTCACTCCGATTCGTGCTTGGCCTTGCGTTTCATCAGCTCATGCATGACCTCGCGCGGATCGCGTCCGTCGTGCAGAACCTGATAGATGCCGCGGATGAGCGGCGCGTCCACGTTGTGCTTCTCCGCCAAGGCGTAAGCGGATTCGCAGGTCTTCACGCCCTCGGCGACGACCATGTTCATGG
>CAZAAM010000155.1:3617-4653 GCA_964483055.1 uncultured Victivallales bacterium | reverse complement strand
GGCTGGTATACGGGGCGCATCTCCCGCCACTGGAACGGCAATCGTCCGACCTTCGGCGATCAGGCGCTCCTCAAGGCTGAACTCCACATTCGACTGAAGGACGGCAAGACTCAGAAGCTCGTCACCGACGAATCATGGGAATGGCGGGAAAGCGACATCAAGATGGCGGACATCTACAACGGCGTCCACAAGCTTGCATGGAAAACGGACGCAAAGTGGCTCAAGGCGCCGCCGAAGACTCCCAACGTCACGATCTTCGACAAGAACGTCCGCATCGACTGGCAGTCCGGAGCCTTCGTCCGGCGCATGCACAGAATCAAGCCGGTCGAAATCAAAAAAATGAACAACGGGAACTGGATCGTCGACTTCGGACAGAACTTCGCAGGATGGGAGCGCTTCACGCTCCGCGGAGCGAAGAAGGGCGACGTGATCACGATTCGCCATGCCGAAATGCTCAAGGACGACGGATCTCTTTATACAGAGGCCATGCGTTCGGCTCAGGCGACCACGATCTACGAGGCGAGCGACAAGCCGACGCAGGTCTATGAACCGGAATTCACCTTCTATGGATTCCGATACATTGAAATCGCCGGGTGGAAAGGCAAACTTGACAAGAATATGATCGAAGGAATCTCCGTCTACTCCGACCTGGAGAAGACCGGTTCCTTCCAGTGCGGAGTCCCGCTCCTCAATCAGTTCTATTCCTGCGTCGTCTGGGGTCAGCGCAGCAACTTCCTCGACATCCCGACCGACTGCCCGCAGCGCGACGAGCGCCTTGGATGGACCGGAGACACGCAGGTCTTCGCCAACGTCGCGACCTACAACATGAACTGCGCCCCGTTCTACACGAAATGGCTCGAGGACTTCTTCCTCTGCCAAGCGGAAAACGGCGGCTGCCCGAGCATCGTCCCCGACGACCGCCGCGGCGCTGCATGGGCGCGTTTCTGGGGTGCAGCCACCGGATGGGGCGACGCCGCCGTCATTGTCCCCTGGATCATGTATGTGAAGTACGGCGACACGCGTCTGCTCAAGAATC
>CAZAAM010000155.1:0-3607 GCA_964483055.1 uncultured Victivallales bacterium | reverse complement strand
TGATCCGCTGGTTCGACTTCCAGACGAATCTCGCGCGCGGCGGTCTCATCGTGCGGAACGCCGCCTACGGCGACTGGCTTAATCTGAATGCGCCGATCGCCGAGGACTACGTTTCCACTGCGTACCTCGCGGGCATGGTCGACCGCGCATCGAAGATCGCGGGAATCATCGGCGACAAGGAGAAGGAAGCGCAGCTCAAGAAGCGTTTCGAAGACATTCGCGCCGCCTTTCAGCAGACCTTCTTCACGCCGGAAGGCGATCTTAAGCAGCGTTCGCAGACTGCGGCGCTTCTTGCGCTCGAATTCAATCTTTGCACGGAACAGAACCGTCAAAAGATGGTCGACACGCTTCTCGCCGAACTCGCCGCGCGCGACAATCACCTCAGCACCGGCTTCCTCGGCACGCCGCTCCTCCTCAAGACCTTGACGGCGAACGGGCACGTCGACCGCGCCTATGACATGATTCTCACGACCACCTATCCCTCGTGGCTCTATCCGATCGTGAACGGCGCCACCACCATGTGGGAGCGTTGGAACAGCTATGTGAAAGGCCAAGGATTCGGCGACGTGTCGATGAACTCCTTCAACCATTATTCCTACGGAGCTGTCGCCGACTGGCTGTTCGAGACCGTCGCCGGAATCCAGCCGATTCCGGACAGCGCCGAAACATCCGCCTTCAAGCGTTTCCGCCTTGCTCCGATTCCCAGCGAAAAGCTCGGTCATGCGACGGCGGAATACGATTCGCTCTACGGAAAGATCAAATCCTCTTGGAAGATCGACGGCAAAAAGCTCCGCTGGTCCTTCACGGTCCCCTGCAATACGACGGCGGAAATCGTCTTCCCGACGACAAAGCGTCCGCCAAAGATCAAAGGAATCTCCTTGCAGGACGGCAAATATGTCGCTCAGCCCGGAACGTATTCCGTCACTCTGGATCGTTGAACGGATCTGAATCGCTCGAAAGAGTCCCGGCCGCTCCGACGCGTTGCGCGTCCGGAGCGGTTTTTTCTGCCGATGAGAAATCGCGAACCCAACTCCGCTTCAGGCTTTCCGTTTGGCAAGCCATTCCAATGCGTCGTCTCGCGTGTTCAGAACGCCTTCCAGGCGCAAGTCTTCGACCTCGCGCAGAAGCGCGCCGAACGCCGGACCGGGCGTCAAGCCGCGCTCAATAAGATCAAGACCTGTCAGCAACGGCTCCTTCGGAATCGGCGCCGCGGCAAGCTCCTTCATCCGATCGAGCGAAAGAAGGTAAATCCCCATCATGCCGTGACTGCACCCGCAGTCGAGACGGTGCAGCTCCAGCTCCATCGGGAAGCCGGGTTCCGCCATGATCCGCTTCCATCGCGCGGGCTTCATCTTGTCCAGCTGCGCGAAACGCATGTGATTGCGCACCGCGGCAACGACCGCTTCAATGGTCGCGTTGGAGAAATGGAGACGCCGCATGATCCTCTCCGCAATGCGGGATCCGATGTCCTCATGTCCGTAGAAATGCGGAATGCCGTCCTTCCATGTCTGTGAAACCGCCTTTCCCACGTCGTGCAGAAGCGCGCTCCACATCAGCTCCGGAATCTTCCAGGCGGCGCGGCCGAGCATCAGCATCGTATGCTCGAAGACGTCTCCCTCAGGATGATACTTCGGGGGCTGCTCCATTCCGTGCAAGGCGTCGATCTCCGGAAGCACGGTCTTCAAAACGCCGATCCGATCCAGCAGGCGGAATCCGCCTTCCGGATCCGGACCGACAAGAATCTTTTCCAGCTCCGTCCGGATGCGCTCTCCTGAAATTTCCGTCAGACGGTCGGAAAAGCGCAACGCCGCACGGAAGGTCTCCTCGTCCAATTCGAAGCGAAGGGATGCCGCAAAACGCGCCGCCCGAAGGATGCGCAGCCGATCCTCGGAAAAGCGCACCGCCGCATCGCCAATGCACCGGAGGACGCCTCTGCGCAAGTCTTCGATTCCTCCTACGAAGTCCAGAACCTCTCCGCGCACAGGATCGTAGAAGAGTCCGTTCACAGTGAAGTCGCGCCGCGTGGCATCCAGTTCGGGGTCGTTTCCATAGATCACGCGGTCCGGACGACGCCCGTCGGAATATCCGCGCTCCTCGCGGAAAGTCGCTACTTCGACGGAAACGCCGTCGATCACGACGACGACGATTCCGAAAGCGACGCCGATCGGAACGGACTTTTCAAAAAGCCGGATCACCTCCTCCGGGCGCGCCGAGGTCGCCACGTCCGCATCCGCCGCGATGCGCCCCAAAAGCATGTCGCGGACGACGCCGCCGACAAAGAAAGCCGCATGGCCGGATTTTTGAAGGATTTCAACCGCTGCGAACGCCGCGCGCGCCGACGGAGTTCGCAGCGAAAAAGGAACATGGAGCGTCTTCTTCATGGGAATTTTCAGCGTTTTGGATTTGCCTTTCGGCGCGTTTCTGCTATTGTTATTGTATTAAAGTACCCTGAACTTTCCATTTTTGCAAGGAGCTTCCGTGAACGTCGCTGTCTTCGGCGGAACATTCGACCCGGTGCACAACGGGCATCTGAGCATCGCGCGCTTCATTCTGGAACGCAGGCGCGCGGACAGCATCCTGTTCCTTCCGGCATTTCATCCGCCCCACAAGGAGGGGCGCGCTCTTGCGCCTTACGAAGACCGTCTCGCCATGCTTGCAGACGCGATCGCCGGGCAAGACGGCTTCTTCGTCTCCGATCTGGAGTCGGAGCGTCCCGGCAAATCCTATACGATCGATACTTTGGACGTCCTTTCCGCGCGCATGCCGGACGACTCGCTCTTTTGGATCATAGGAAGCGACTCGCTCAATCAGCTCCATCTTTGGCATGAGGCGGAACGTCTCGTCGACGAGTACGCATTTCTTACGCATCCGCGCCCGGACGCGCTTCCGCGCTGGGACGAGCTTGAAAAGCTCTGGTCGCCGGATCGCCTGCGCCGACTGCGAAGCGGATATCTTCAGGACGCCCCCCTCTTCCCGGAAGCTTCCAGCGACATACGCGCCGCCGTCGCCGCGGGAGAAGACGTTTCAGGAAGAATCCCCCTTTCGACATGGAACCGCATCCGCGCGCGCCGTCTTTACGGCTGTCCCGGATGAATGCAAAAGGAGAATACGACATGCAAAAGACAGCGCCCGACGTTCCGGGCATTCTGGAACTCTGCGAAAAGACCGCCTATGATAGAAAGGGCGAAAACATCCTCCGTCTCGACATGACTGGCGTCGATGCCGCCCAAAGCGACTACTATCTCATCTGCACCGGACTCAACGAACCCCATATCGGCGCAATCGCCGAACGCATCGTCCGCGAAGTCCGCGAAAAATTCGCCGTCCGTCCGATCGCCGTCGACGGAACGCCTCAAAGTCAGTGGATCATCGTCGACTTCGGCTTTCTCATGATCCATGTCATGACCGCCGAAGCGCGCGACCGCTATCAGCTGGAGAGTCTCTGGGGCGACGCCAAGATCACCGACGCCGTCGCAAGACTCGATGAAGAAAGCCGCAAGCGCATGTCCAAGGACGCCCGATGATCGATCCCTACGACGACGAAAAGAGAGACGAATTCCAGTGGGAAAAGGAAATCCGCAAGGACGACGACCGCGTCAACGCGTAT
>CAZAAM010000154.1:0-4663 GCA_964483055.1 uncultured Victivallales bacterium | reverse complement strand
GACGCTCTGCATCCGATCCATCGCCAAGCGCTCGGAATCACGGAAGACGCGCGACGCAAGCGCCGAGTCAAGACGCATCGTCGCCTTCCGGGCGACAAGTTCGATCGCCGAAGCCAGACGCGTTTCATAGCTTCTGATCGTGTCCGAAAGGATCTTTTTTTCCGGGACAAGCATTTCCGCCGCGCCGGATGGCGTCGGCGCGCGCAGGTCGGCTACGAAATCCGAAATGGAAAAATCGATTTCGTGTCCGACCGCGCTGACGACCGGAATTCGGCTTTCATGAATCGCGACGGCAAGCTCCTCCTCATTGAACGGCCATAAGTCTTCCAGCGAACCGCCGCCGCGCGTCAGCACGATGACATCGACGCCGCCGATGCGATTGAAGAAGCGAACGCCGTTTGCGAGAATCCGTTCCGCCCCTCGTCCCTGCACCGGCGAGGGATAGATTTGAACGTGCAAAGACGGAAAGCGCGACAGTGCGATGCGCAGAAAGTCTTTGACGGCCGCACCGGACGGAGAGCTGACTACGCCGATTCTCGTCGGCAGGAACGGAATCGGCTTCTTGCCGGATTCATTGAAGAAACCAAGCGCGGCAAGCTTGCGTTTCAGTTCTTCGAAGCGGAGCTGAAGATCTCCGACGCCGCACGGCTGCAGCTTGCGGACGTAGAACTGGCAGTCGCCGCGCGGCTCGTACAGCGAAACGGATCCGAACGCCTCGACCTTGTCGCCTTCCCGCAGATTCATGATGCGGCAGGCCTGCAGACCGCTGAACCATACCGCGCGGATCTGCGCCTTCGCGTCCTTGAGCGTAAGATAGACATGCCCGGAACGATGAAGCGTCAGATTGCCGACCTCTCCCGTGATCCAAAGAGGCGTCAGAGAATTCTCCAAGAGGTCGCGCAGCGCCGCATTGAGTTCGGCGACGCTCCATACTCGACGCATGGGTTCCGACGGCATAGGGCGCCTCCCGCTTGGATTTATGTCGCCTCGGCTTCGCCGGCTTTCGACGACGAAGCGTACAGCGTAATCTTCAGCTTCTTCACCGTGCGGGAATCCGCCTCCAGTACGGTCGCGGCAAAGACGCCGGGCTCTTCAAACGTTTCGCCGAGCGTGGGAATGCGTCCCATCTTCGCGCAGAGACAGCCGCCGATCGTGGCCGCATCTTCCGGATTCTCGATGCGAGTCCCGAAGAAGGCGTTGACGTCGTTCACGAGCATGCGAGCGTCGATCACGACGGATCCGTCCGGAAGGCGCTGCGGTTCGCGGACATTCTCTTCTTCCTTGTCGTATTCGTCGCGAATGTCCCCGACGATTTCCTCGATGATGTCCTCCAACGTAATGACGCCGGACGTGCCGCCGTATTCGTCGATGATGACTGCGAAATGAATGCGAGAGGACTTGATCTGCTCCAAAAGCTCGGCGACATCCTTCGTTTCCGGGATGAAAATCGCCGGACGCACAAGCTGAAGCAGCGTCTTGCCTTCGATTTCGGATGCTTCAATGAAGTCCTTCGCGTACAGGATGCCTTTCACGTCGTCCAGGTTTTTCCCATAGACCGGAATGCGGCTGTGCCCGCTGGAACGAAACACGGCGCGCGCCTCGGCGATTCCGGCTGTCGCGGGAAGCGCGACCAAATCCACGCGCGGCGTCATGATTTCGCGCACGCTCGTTCCTTCCAGCTCCAGAATGCCGCGAATCATTTCCTTTTCATCTTCTTCCAGGTCGCGCTCCTCATCCCCGACGTCTCCGTTCACGTAGCTCATGATCTCGTCTTCAACGGAAACGACCTCGTCCGGCGCGGCATCCTTCTGCCAGTCGTCTCCCGTATCCGACGCCTTGTCAAACAGGCGCACGATCGCAAGCCCCGTCCGCGAGGAAAGCAGACGCGCCAGAAGCTCGCTCAGAACTGCGACGAACGCCACGCTTCCGATGATGATGAGCCAGCTCCAAGCCCGCGCAAACTCCAAATCGAGAGCCTTCACGCACTCGAACGCAAGATCGCCGATGACCGCGGCAAGAACGCACAAAAGCAGTCGCAGCACGGCGCGGAACGAATCTCGGCGGCTGCGCCATTCCTCCAACTGTCCTGCGAAACCTGGCTCATGCGCCTCGATCTTCCGAATGCGTCCGCCGGTCAGATCCGACAGCGCTTCGGAAACGCTCGTCAGGAGGGCGTGCAACAGAATGGACAAAAGAAAAAGGGCGTATGTCATAGGAGCGTCATCTCCGGAATCAGGTTTTCTCGTTCCAACGCGCGCATCACGCGCGCTTCGGCGCGGCGCATCGCGCGCTTGGCGATCGGATTCAAATCATCAAAGCCGGAGGCATGCAAAAGTCCGTGGGCAACGTACAGAGCGACTTCGCGAGCATAAGGGAGGTCGCGCTTGCGCGCCTCTCGCAAGGCCACGGCGGGACAGACCAAAAGCTCCACCGCGACATCGTCCGCGTCGCAGGGACGATAGTCGAAGCAGATCACGTCCGTCGGACCGTGATGAGAAAGGAAGGCTTCATTCGCTTTCGCCATTGCCGTCGGAGTCAGGAAGGAAATGCAGATCGTTCCTTCAAGCTCCGCGAGACCTGCGAACTCCGCTGCCTTTCGAGCCATCGTCCGGAGGCGCATTCTGCTCGGAGCAGGAAAGTCGCGTCCGGCGCGCCATGAAGTGACGACGTTCATTTCTTTCCTCCGTCGTCGAACTTCGGATAGGCGATGCGAACGTGACTCATGGCGACAAGCGTTTCGATGATGCATTCGCGAACAGCGTGCAGCTCCGCGCAAGTCATTTTCGCCTTGTTGAACTGCCCGTTCTTCAATTTCTTTTCGAAGAGGCTCGTCACCATGGCACGTATGTTTTCCGGCGAAGGATCCGCCAAGGAGCTGGTCGCGGCTTCGCAACAGTCGGACATCATTAGAATCACGGTTTCGGGGTCTTCCGGGAGCGGTCCCGGATAGCGAAAGTCGTTCTCGTCCGGCATTTTTCCGGTCAGCTTTCGCTCCTTCTCGAAGAAGAAGCTGATGAAGTCTGTGCCATGATGGCGCTGAATCGCTGTGAGCAGCGGCGTCTTCAGCTGATAGCGGCGTCCGTATTTCAGCCCGCTCGTCACATGAGCCTTGATCACTGCGACGCTTTCCCGCGGCGTCAGTTTGTCATGCGGATTGAATCCCGTCGCGTTCTCTGTGAACATAGCCGGATTCTCCAGCTTGCCGATGTCGTGGAACAGCGCGCATGCCTGCGCCTTCAGCGGATTCGCGCCGACCAGCATGCATGCCTTTTCCGCCAGGGATGCCACGCGTTCGCAGTGATGATACGTTCCGGGCGCCTCCATTTGAAGCCGCTTGAGCAATGGATGATTCCGGTTCGTCATGGCGAGATAGGACATGTTCGTCGAAACGTCGAACAGAGATTCGGCGAAGAAGATCACGACGAGAGCCAGAGCGGCGGTCAGCCCCGCATTCACGATCGGAATTCCAAGGAGGAAGAGGATGCTGAAATAGTCCCGCGCGCAAAACATGCTCACGATATCCGGATTCTCCTGGAAAAGAGTCGCTCCGAGCACTAGAATCGCCGCGCCGGAAAGGAAGGCGTAGATGTAGAACTTCTTGTAATCATAGGCGTCGCGAACTGCATAGCCGCAGATGCCGCTCGCGAACACGCCGATCACGAGCGTCGAAAACGATTGATCCAGCGCCACTGCCGCGATGCCGCTCACGAACATCCCGGCGAACATCGCCGCTCGGACGCCATAGATCACGGAAGTAACGATCGCCGGAAACGCCAGCGGCAAGGCCATGAACATCATGCCGGGAGGAAATCCCTGCTGCTCTGTCAGGACATGGAACGCGTTGGCGAAGATGCGGTTCAGAAGCAGAGCCAGAATCGTGATCCCCCCCATCAGAAGCAATGCCCGCGTGTCGCTGAGAATTTCGCGGTACACATGCCAGATGTAGATCCACGAAAAGATGATAAGAAGCATCGAAAGCAGAATCTTGAACGAAAGATTCGGAAACGACGACATGCTGTCCTCGTGTTCGCGATAGACTTTCCGATAATGCTCGTACAGCGCCACGTCCATCGATGTCAGAGTCTTCCCTTTGGCGATGATTTGCTCGCCTTTTTCGATCTGCAGGTGGCGGCGCGTCTTGAGTTCGCGAACGAGTTCGGCCTCGATCGGCGTCGGAGAGCCGGCGCCCATCAGGCAGGCGCGAAGGCGCTCCAAGTCATAAGGAGCGAGATAAGCCTGAAGACGCGTCTCGTAGTTTGCATGATCCAGAGGGTTGAGATCTCCCTCCATCAAAAATGTTTCAAAAAGCGCCTCCAGAGGCGCGCGCAGTTCCGACAGCTGAGAATTTTCGCGCTGACAAAGGTAGCCGGAAAGCGTCGTCGCCGCGTTCAGAACGCTGAGATCTTCGATCTTCACGCCGCTTCGACGTTGCCGCTGAACGGCGCCATGCGACGCGGATTCCAAAATCATGTAGGACGATCCCTCGGCAAGCTCCGCGTTCGTCAGAACGCCGTCGTCAAGCGTTTCGCCGACCTTCTGCAGAAACTCTGTCCGCTTTCCGTGCAACTCCAAACGCAAAGAGTCCGCATGCTTTTCGAACAAGGGAGTCCGCATCGTTTGGAGAATCGTGCCTGCAACAGCCTGTCCGCCGGAAGATTGCTCT
>CAZAAM010000153.1:0-4729 GCA_964483055.1 uncultured Victivallales bacterium | reverse complement strand
GATTCCGTCCGGCATGACGTTCGGCTTCAGAACGGCAAGCAGAAGAGTGATCGGAATAGTCGTCAACGCCGAGCCGAGCAGGATGCTTCGCAACAGTTCGCGTCGCGCGAAGCATCCGAAGACGACTCTTCCGAGAAACATGCCAAGCGCAATCGCGCCCGTTCCGAGTCCGGCGACCCACGCCCCCGTATGAAAATTCAGCTGCAGATATGTCGCGGACCAAAAGGTCAGACCGAATTCCGCGCCCGCGCCGGCCAACATAGCCAAGCAGCAAATCCAGAGACGATGCGCTCTCGCGATAGCGGGCGACCTGCGCAGAATTTCCGAGAACGCGACGCCTCCTTTGACCTCCGGATAGCGATTGCGAGGAGATTCCTTCCATAAAAAAAGCATTCCTGACATGACAGCGAGCAGGGCGGTCGAGGCCAGAATCGCGCGCCATTCGATTCCCAGAGACAGAAGCCCCCCGGCGCCGATCACGCACAGCACGATTCCGACCGACCAGAAGGCATGCGCGATATTGACATAGCGTTCCGGCGCATCCCTGTGGAGATCCTGTATGAAAGGCGTCGCGACGCCCTCGCAGACGCCTTCTCCGAATCCGGCGAAAAGGATTCCGGGAATCAGGATCCAATACGCCGGAGCGGAGGCGCAGACGAAGATGCCCGCCGCCGTAAGAAGCATGCAGATTCCTATGGTCCGACGTTTTCCAAGACAGCCCGCGATGGATCCGCAGAGCAGCAGCGCGACGAGCATCGCTGCGCTCCGCATCAAGTGAAGCATGCCTCCGGCGGACATGCCTCCGGCGTCGAGAGGGAAGTTCAGATCTCGTCCGATTGAGACCATCAGGACGGGCACGGCAAGCGAGCAAAGGGCGTAGGATGCGAATGCGGAGAACGCGGCGAAGTCATAGCGTCCAAGCCGGAGTTTTCGAGAATGTTTCATCGAAGAAGCGCCTCTTTGCAGAATTCTTGCGTGCGGAAAAAGCTAAGAACAATAGTGCGTTTTTTCAAAAAGTCAAGATCGGATCTTGCAAGTCGGACGAATCGTTGCCTTTTCATTTTCATTGCGTTCGCGCTTGCATTTTTCGCGTTTCGCCGTATCGTATGACGCGGGAAGGACGAATTCGCACGACCGAGTTTGTCAATCCGCAGCTGCGAGCTCTTCGAGGCGCTCGAAGAATTCGTGAGTCCGAGTTTGCCCAAAGGGCGAAATCATGCGCCAAGGAGGCTTTCCCCATGCAAACGAAACGAACTCTTTCGGGAGCGTTCAGCCCCGTCGGACACACGTTGCGCGTCGTCAGCGCTTTGAAGTCGGCTTGGAAAGAGTCTCCGGCGCTCGATGTCGATCTCGCCCGTTGCGATCTTGACTTTTCCGCTTTTCTCTTTGATGAAAACGATCTGTTTCTTTGCGGAGTTCCTGTCTACGGAGGTCGCGTCCCATCGCCAGCTGCGGAACGAATTTCGCGACTGCGGGGCAGGGGCGCTTTAGCCGTCGCCGTCGTCTCCTACGGCGCGCGCGCATTCGACGACGCTCTTCTGGAGCTGAAGGAGCTTTTGAACGGAAGCGGATTCCGCACGGTCGCCGGCGTCGCCGCCGTCGCTGAACATACGATTGCGCCGCGCATCGCGTCCGGAAGACCATCCTTCGATGACGAAGCGGGGCTTAAGATCTTTGGAACAAGAATCCGCGAGGCGATTGCAGACATGAAGTCGCCGAAGGGAGTTTCCCTTCCGGGGTCGTTCCCCTATCGTGCGTTCCGCAGGCTGCCGTTTCGTCCTCGCGCAAGCCGGCGTTGCATCCGCTGCGGACTCTGCGGGGAGCGATGTCCCGTCGGCGCAATTCCTCCGGAGACGCCGAATGCGACGAGGAAGGAACGTTGCATCGTCTGCATGCGGTGCGTCGCGCTCTGTCCGAATGGAGCGCGCTCCTTGCCTTTCTTGGCGCGCCGGCTGGCGATTTGGAAGCTGAGGAAGACCTGTTCCGAAGCGAAAGGGAACGAACTCTTCCTCTGAGTCGTCGCGCCGCCTGTCAGCTTGTCACGGTTTTGCGGAAGCGAATCCACGAGATGACGAAAAGAATGGAGCCGATGATGGAAAGCATAAGGAACGGCTTCCAAATGACGTTGAATCCGGCTCCGCGGAACAGGATCGCCTGACTGAACTCGACGAAATGCGTGGTCGGTGCGACCTGCATGATGAACTGGACGCCCTCCGGCATGCTTTCGCGCGGCGTGACGCCGCCTGAAAGCATCTGCATCGGCATGAGGACGAGAATCAGCAGCATGCCGAGCTGGGGCATGTTTTGTGCGATGGATGCCAGAAAGATGCCCATGGAGGTGGCGGCGAACAGGTGGAGCGCCATCCCGAAGAGGAACAGCGGAATGGAGCCTTCGATCGGAACGCCGAGAAATTCCTGAATGACGATGAACAGGGAAAGCCCGGCAGCGACGAGAACGACGAGCGCCATGGACCACACCTTGGACGCCATGATTTCGAAGGAGGTGACCGGCATGACAAGCAGATGTTCCAGCGTGCCGTGTTCGCGTTCGCGAATGAGCGCGGCGCCGGTGAGGATGATGGCGAGCATGGTGACGTTGTTGATAAGTTCGACGACGGAGCCGAACCAGGATTGCGTCAGATTCGGATTGAATCGATTGCGCATCACGACGCTTGCAAGCTCCGACGTCGATGTCTCGTCGTCCCTGTTTACGAATTTTGAGATTTCTTCAAGCGCGATCTGCTGAACATATCCGCTCCCGGTGAACGCCTGCGACATGCGGGTGGCATCGACGTTCAGCTGGAGTTCCGGCGACTTGCCCGCGAGCACGTCCTTTTCGAATCGATACGGAATGACGAGCACGAACGTGTACTTGCCTTCATCCATGCCCGGATCGATCTCCGGATGGGAAATGCGCACAGGCTTCTGGAAGCGCGGCGGAAGGAATGCGTCCGCGATCCGATTGGAAAGCTGCGAATTGTCTTCGTCTACGATGGCGATCGCCGCGTTCATAAGGGAGTCCGGCGCGGCGGTGGCGGCGACATAGATTCCGAAGGAGAAGACGTAAAGGATCAGACCGATCAGAAGCGGGTCGCGGGCGAGACCGCGGAGCTCTTTCACGCCGAGCTGAAAAATATTCTTCAGTTTTTGCATCGATCGCCTCTCAGGCGGGTGGTTGATTCGTTCGCAAGCATCCGCGCATCAGGAAGCCTGCTTTTTTTGAAGGATGATTCCAAGTCCAAGCACGACTATGATCGTGCAGGCCAGGGCGAGGAGCGGCAAATGCAGATCGGCGAATGTCAGCGCCTTGTTGAAGACGCCGCGACTGATCAGCAGCATGTAGGTCGTAGGGTACAGCGTTCCGATGACTCGTCCGAAGCCATTCAACGTCGTGATCGGATTGATGAGACCGCAGAAGTTGATTGCGGGAAGCAATGTTCCGACCATGGTCAGGAACATGACGGCGATCTGGCTTTTCGTTATGGAGGACGCGAGCAGACCCATGCCGGTTGCAACCGTGCAATAAAGGAAGAGCGACAGGAGCAGGGCGGGCAGACTGCCTTTTATGGGGACGTCGAAGACGATCACCGCCATAAGAACCAGCAGGAGGGCGCTGAGCATCGAGAAAAGAATGTACGGAATCTGTTTCCCAAGCAGAAATTCTGCGCGGGAAAGCGGCGTGACGTATAAATTGATGATGGATCCCATTTCCTTTTCACGGACGACGGCGAGCGCGGCGAGAATCGCCGGAATCATCATCAGAAGGATGGGAATCACCGCGGGAACCATCGCGGGCAGGCTCAGCACGTCCGGATTGTAGCGGTAGCGCGTTTCGACGGATGCAAGCGAATCGACGTCCGTGCCGGCGCTCTCCTGCGCAAAGGTTTCCTCCCATTTCGTATGGAACGCGCTGATGTAGCCGCGTATCGTTTCGGCGCGCATGGGCATGGATCCGTTGATCCAGAATGCGATTTCCGGCGCATATCCCTGTTCGACCATTTTTCCGAAGGACGGCGGGAACTCCACGACGAGGCTCAACTCGCCGCTTCGCATGCGACGGTCAAGATCGTCGTAATCCTGCACCGGCGGCTTTTCCTCGAAATATCGCCGGGAAGCGGCGATGTTCATGGCGTAATTCTGACTTATGATGCTCTGGTCGTGGTCGAGAACCGCGTAAGGCAGGTGTTCCACATCCATTGTGATGCCGTAGCCCATCACGATCATCAGCAGGAGCGCGCCGAACAAGGCGAGCGTGGCGCGGATCGGGTCGCGGAGCAGTTCCAGATTTTCACGCCAGAAGCAGCTGTGCCAGCGCTGGACGCTGAAGAAGGATGCGAGCCAGCGTTGGAGCAGGGGGGGCGTCTTCGGCTTCCGCGCTTCCAACGAGATTTTTTCCGCACCGGAGGCGGAAGCCGGATCCGCTTCTTCCAAATAGGAGATGAACGCCTCTTCCAAAGACGTCGCGCCCCGTTCCCGGACGAGCGCGGCCGGAGCGTCGCAGGCGATCGACTTGCCCGCATGCATCAGGGAAATTCGGTCGCAGCGCTCCGCTTCGTTCATGAAGTGGGTCGTAATAAAGATCGTGACCTTATCCTGCCGCGAGAGATCGATGATCAACTCCCA
The DNA here is from genome assembly GCA_964483055.1 of uncultured Victivallales bacterium. Lineage (GTDB taxonomy): Bacteria > Verrucomicrobiota > Lentisphaeria > Victivallales > UBA1829 > UBA1732. The sequence goes on along the minus strand of CAZAAM010000153.1, from coordinate 106 downwards.
GAAACTGTCGCGCGCCACGGGGTCGACGCCGGAGGTAGGTTCGTCCAGAATCAGAATGCTGGGATGATGAATCACTGCCGCCGCGAGCGACAGACGCTGCTTGATG